>NZ_JBEXLP010000037.1:0-69976 GCF_040610035.1 Streptomyces sp. NPDC004542 | reverse complement strand
GAAGGAGCGGGTAGGGGACGAACGTCAGCGGCGCCGTCGCGGAGGACGCGGCGTAGCAGCTCGTTCCGGCGAAGGACGCGGTGTACCCCGACCGGTTCGCGGGGAGCGCGTCCCACGCTTGGCTTGAGCCGCCCACTTCGGGGCAATATGGCACGGATGGGACGGACTTTCTGAGGATTCGACGATGGGTCTCGGTGTCCGCCTTCCGGCCGTGAGACGCAGCGGCCTCGCCCGCGCCTCCATGGCGCTCGTGGCCGCCGCCGGCCTGGTGCTGACCGGGGCCTGCGGTGGGGGCGCGGGGCCCGGTGACGGGAGCCTCAGCGTCGGAGTGCTGCTCCCGGGCGGCGGAGCCTCCCGGTTCGGGCAGTTCGACGGACCCCTGATCGAGAAGAGGCTGCGCCAGCTGTGCCCGCACTGCCCGACGGAGCTCAGCGCCACGCCCGACCCCGCGATCCAGCGGCAGCAGCTGGAGTCCATGATCACCAAGAGGGTGGGGTCGGCGGCGCGACCCCGGCAGCGGCAGCGGCAACGCCCGATGCGACGGCACGGCAGCACCCGGCGCGACAGCGTGTCGATCTCGGCGCCCGGCGGGACTGGAACCGGCGTGAGAGCGCGGCGGCCGGCGGTGGGTACCGCCGGGCGCCGCTCCGTGACGGTGCTGCCCGCGTCACGCCTCAGCGTTGCTCAGCGTTGCTCAGTGTTGTTCCTTCCGCTTGCCGCGCAGCAGCCAGGTGGCTCCGCCGATGGCCAGGGCGACCGGCCACTCGAGGGCCCCGGCCACGGTGAGTACGCCCAGGCCACCGTAGAAGGCCAGGTCCCGGGCGGGCAGTTCCTCCCTGCTGAGGTAGGGGATCGGTACCGGAGGGCGGAACGTACGGGTACGCAGGTGGAGGCCCGCGCCGTCAGGATGCGTCTCCTCGGTCCGCTCCTGCGGAGTCCGCGAGGCCTGCGGAGCCTGTGAACGTCCTGTGGTCGCGCGCGTGCCCGGGGTGCTCCAGGTCTGCTGCTGCCCCTTCTGGGCCCGTACCCGAGCGGTGGGCTCGAGCACGGTCTGAGCTGCGGTGGTCATCCCGTCTCCTCCTCTCCTTCGAGTCGGTATGGATGTGCCTCTTTCCATCCTCGCGCGTCTGGGCGCGGCCCTCACGCCATGGTGAGCACCATCCGGAAACGGGCCGCGCCGGACATCATCCGCCGGTAGGCCGCGTCGGCCTGGTCCAGGGGGACGGGCTCGATCATCGGGCGGATGGCGTGCAGGGCGCTGAAGGCCATGGTGTCCTCGATGTCCTGGGCGGTGCCGGACGCGTGGCCGCGCACGACCCTGCCGCTCATGATGAGCTGGCCGGGGCTGATCCGCATGGGCTCGGCGGGCGCGCCGACGACCACCAGCTCGCCCCGGTGGCCGAGGCCGTCCAGGGTCGCCGTGATCGCGTCGGAGTTCGCGGCGGTGGCGAGCACCACCCGGGCGCCGCCGAGGGACCGCAGGGCGTCCGCGACGGGGGTGTCCGCGGTGCTGTCGACGTAGTGGTGGGCGCCGAGCCGCTTGGCGAAGTCCGCCTTGTCGGCGCCGCGGGCGACGGACACGGTCTCGAAGCCCATGGCCGCCGCGTACCTCACGCCCAGGTGGCCCAGACCGCCGATGCCCAGTACGGCGACCAGGTCGCCGGGGCGTGCCGGGCTGCGCCGCAGCCCGTTGAAGACCGTGATGCCGGCACAGGCCAGGGGTGCCGCGTCGGCGGCCGAGAGGGCGTCGGGGATGCGGGCCAGGGCGTCCACCGGGGCGATCACGTGCTCGGCGAAGCCCCCGTCGTACGCCCAGCCGGGGACCTTCAGGTTCTGGCACATGATGAAGTCGCCCTGGCGGCAGGGGGTGCAGTGGCCGCAGCTGCCGCCGAACCAGCCCACCGCCACCCGGTCGCCCACCTGCCAGATGTCGTCCGCTCCCGGGCCGGTCCCGTCGACGCGCCCGGCGATCTCGTGGCCGGGGACCAACGGGAAGCGGATCCCCGGCACCGCCGCGGACACGAACATGGAATCGCTGTGGCAGACACCGCAGGCCTCCACGGCGATCCGTACCTGGCGCGGGCCCGGCTCCGGCAGCTCACGCTCGACGATCTCGAAACGGCCGTCGGCCTCGGCCACCTGCGCGACGCGATGGGTACTCATCGTGGGCTCCCGGGGTGCGGATGCGGAAGGACGGCCCCTGCACCATCAGACCAGCCCCGGCCGGTTCACGCGCGTCGGCGGGGCTCGGTGGCGCGGTCGATCGCCGATTCCACGGCGGCCAGCCGGTCCGCGAGGAGGGCGAGTGCCGCGACGGCACGGGTGAGGTCGGCGTCCGGGGGGCCGGCGGTGCCGGTCCGGGCGTGGGCTTCCTTCACCTCCTCCCAGCGCGCCGCCTGTTCGGGACTCATCCGGCCCTGGATCCGCGCCAGCCGGAGCAGACCGGCCTCGGCCCCGGAGGCGAGGGCCTGTGCCTCCGCCCGGTAGTGGTCGTCGACGACGGCGGCCAGCTCCGCCCCGTTCATCACCGGCCGCACCCGCTGGGCGATCTTGTTCATGTTGCGGTACGAGCCCTGGAGCCGGAAGGGCGGCTCACCGCGGCCCGGGTCGGTCCGGGTGGCGGACGCGATGTACGCCGCGTTCACGGCAAGCACCGTCTCCCGGGCCGTGAGCAGGTGGCGCAGCACCGCCAGGATCCGGTCCAGTTCGGCGGGCGGGCAGGGCTGGAGCAGCCGGTCCGCCCGGGCCGTGGGGTCGCCCTCGGCGAGGCGGATCAGCAGGTCGAGGTCGGCCCGGTCGCGGCCCGCGAGGGGGGCCAGGACCGGGTTGGCCGTCAGGGCGTTCTCGACGAAGCTCAGCGCGAACCGGTCCTCCTTGCCGGTGAGGACGTCGCCCAGGTTCCACACGTCGGCGCGGTTGGCGAGCATGTCCGGGACGTGGAAGCGGGTGCCGGACTCGGTGTAGGGGTTGCCGGCCATGCAGACGGCGAAGCGTTTGCCGCGCAGGTCGTAGGTGTGCGGCAGGCCGTCCCGCACGCCGTCCACGCGGCGCGTGGAGTCGCACAACGGGACGAACTTCTGGAGGAGTCCGGGTGAGGTGTGCTGGATGTCGTCCAGGTACAGCAGCGTGTTGCCGCCCGCCGCCAGCGCGAAGTTGATCTTCTCCACCTCGTGGCGGGCCGTCGCGTCGGGGGCCTCGGCCGGGTCCAGGGACGTGACCGCGTGGCCGAGGGCCGGGCCGTCGACCTTGACCAGGACCAGGCCCAGCCGGTCGGCGACGTACTCCATGAGGGTCGTCTTGCCGTAGCCGGGCGGGGAGAGGAGCAGCAGCAGACCGCCGGTGCTCGGCCGGCCGCCCTCCCCCGTGGTGCCGAGCTGCTTGGCCAGGCTGTCGCCGATGAGCGGCAGGTAGACCTCGTCGACGAGGCGGTTGCGGACGAACGCCGGCATCACGCGCGGCCGGTGGTCGTCCAGGCGGAGTCGGGCCCGCTCCGCCTCCACCAGCGCTGTCCGCCGCCGCTGGTAGGCGCGGTGGCCGGGCACGGAATGCGCGCGGAACTCCCCCGTGCGGGCCAGGAACTCGTCGACGCGCAGGGTGAGCCGGCCGCCGGTGAGGCGCGGGTGGCTGCCCAGCAGTCCCTCGACCGTCGCCGTCAGCCGCGCGTCCGACTCGTACCGGGTGAGGCCGGGGCAGAGTTCGGCGGCCACCGCCTCGGCCAGGTCGTCCGGGGTGAGGTCCGCTCCGGCGGACCAGGCGTAGGCCGACAGCCAGGTCTCGACCAGTTGGCGGCGGGCGGGCAGGTCCTCGGGGGCGGTGAGGGCGGCGAGGTCGTCCTCGTACGCGGACGTGCCCACCGCCCGGCGGAACGTGTCCAGGAAGGCGCGGGTGGCCGCGGTGACGACGAAGCCCTCCGGGCCGGTCGTCAGCTCGTCGAAGAGGTACGCCGCCGCGGGCGCGCCCACCTCGGCGGCGAGTTCGCAGCACAGGTCGGCGATGGCGGGGGCGAGCCCGAAGGTCTCCCGGGCCCGGGCCAGCGACACCGCCCGCCGCGTCCAGCCGAGCCGGGCCTCGGCGGTGGTGGCGTGCGCCCAGAACAGCTGGGCGGCGGCGCGGGCGGCGGGCCGGTGGCGGAGCGGGCCCGCGGCCTCGTGCAGCGGGAGCAGCGCGGTGAGCAGGGCGGTGGCGTCGTGGTCGTGGACGCCGCGTTCGTAGCCCTCGTCGTACGACTCCTGCGCCGCCCGGCGGACCAGCCCGGCCAGGTCGTCCGCCGCGGCGAGAGCGGCCGGGCCGGGTTCGTCGAGCAGCCGGGCCGCGAGGTGCTCGGCGCGGTAGACCTCGGGGGACTCCGAGGGCAGGGGGCGGTTCCAGTAGGGGCGGGTGTCCGCGAAGCCGGGGTCGGTCACCGGCCGGCGGTAGTCGGTGCCGGTGACGGCGAAGGCCAGGCCGTCGTCGCCGTGCGGGACCAGGGTGAGTTCGAAGGGCTCGGTGTTGACGGCGAAGCGGTGGCGGCCCAGGCGGAGGGTGCGGCCGCCGTCGGCGTACAGGTCGGTGCGGTCGCGCAGGGCGCGGGCGGCCTCCTGGCGGGCGGCCGTGAGCAGACCGGTCAGCTCCTCGGCCCGGACCTGCTCGCCGAGGCCGCCGAGTTCCTCGGCCGTGCGGCGGATCCTCGCGACCATCGGGTCGGAGGCGAAGTACGCGCTGACCGCGTCGGCGTCGGCGAGGGTGCCGGCCCGGCGGGTCACGGTGGCGAGGATCCGGCGGGCGGAGGCGGCGAGCCGTTCGGCGCGGCGGGCACGCTCGTCGGCGAGGTTCTGTTTCCGGGCGGCGAAGGTGTCGTGGATCTCGGCGCGCCGGTCCGCGAGTTCGGTCAGGAAGTCGTCGAAGTCGGTGAAGCGGGCCTCCAGCCGCTCCAGCCGTACCAGCAGCAGGGCGAGTTGGTCGTCGCAGGAGCGGGGGTCGGCCGCGGCCGCGAGCGCGCCCGTGACCGACTGGGCGAGGAGGGCGAGTTCGGCGGCGAACTCGGCGCGGCCCTCCTGGTCGAGGAGCGCACGGCGGCGGGCGTCGAGTCCGGCGCGGGCGCGGTTGACGCCGCCCAGTACCTCGGCGACGCGTTCCAGGACGGACGTGCGGACCGTGGCGTCGCCGATGTCGAGTCCGGCGACGACCTCGGTGATGGTGCGCAGGTGTCCGGTGAGGTCCTCGACGCGGGCGGCGAGGGGTGCGGCGGCGGCGACCGTGGTCAGGGCGCCGGCCTCGGCGGCGAGGGCCTCGACGTCCCGGTGGTAGCCGGCGAAGGCGTCCTCGCGGGCCAGCGCGGCGACGGCCCGCTGCCCGAAGGCGGCGAGGTCCGCCCCGGTGTCGGCGGCCAGCGCGTCGATGCGGGCGGTGTCCGCGTACCGCAGGTCCTTCAGGGTGAGCAGGTGGCCCTGGGCGCGGCGCAGTTCGGTGAGTCCGCCGATCCAGCCGGCGGCGTCGCGGGGGGCTTCGCCGCGCAGTCGCCGTACGAGTGCGGCGATGCGGCCGGCGGTCTCGTCGAGGGCGTCGGCGGCCTGCCGGGTGAGCGCCTGGACCGTCTCGAACTCGGCCAGCACCTGCTCGGCGGTGGCCCGGACCGCGTCCAGCGGGGTGCGCAGATCGCCGAGCCCGGGGTCGCCGAGCCAGTGGTGGGTGTCGGCGGCGCGGACGCAGTCGGCGACGAGTGCCTCGTACACCTCGGTGGTCGGCGTCATCCGGTCGGCCGCGGTCCGCAGGGACAGGCAGTCGGAGATGCCCCGCACGAGGTCGGCGTTGCCGACGCGGGCGAGCGGGCCGCTGCCGGTGGGGTGGGCGGCGGCGTGGGTGTCGGAGACGTACGGGGTGCTCCACAGCCGTACCGGGTGCACGCGGGCCGGCCCGGCGCCGGCTCCCGCGGGGTCCGCGCGCAGCGCGACCAGCGTGCCGTCGTCGAACAGCGCCCAGCCCTGGCAGGTCAGCGGGGCCGCGACCTCCTTGCGGACCAGGTTGTACGGCAGCAGCAGGCTGTGCCCCGTCATCCGCGCCCGGTACGCGAACAGCACGTCCTCGCCGTGGGGCGAGCGCACCTCCCGTTCGAACTCCAGCCCCTCGGTGTCCGTGTCGAAGGTCTTGTACGCGCCCGTGGCGAGGCAGTAGCCGCCGGGGAAGACGATCCCCTGGTCCTCGGGCAGCCGACGGCACGACTGCCCGATGCCGTCCAGCCGTACGACGGTCCGGGTGAGGGTGTTGAAGACCAGGTGGCGGTCGGTCTCCTCCTTGTACGGCCGGATCCGCAGCAGGATCAGGGCGCCCACGCGCGCGGACGCGATGTCCGCGTCGGCCAGGGACTGCAGCGGCTCGTCGACCGGCTCGGAGTGGACGCCCTCCCCCGACTCGGTGTCGTCCTCGGTCTTGACGGTGAGGTGGCCGCCGACCGTGGAGACGAACACCTCGCCCTGGACACGTACGTGCGGGTGACGGCCGAGGGCGTGGTCGTCGCGGGTGGCCTCGGTCCACGCGAAGTCGTGCGCCGGGGGGAGGACGTCGTCGCGTTCGCCGTGCGCGTCGAGGAAGGCCACCTGTCCGCGGTCGGGCAGGGACCAGCGCAGGACGCGGATGTCGTCGGCCCGTTCGCCGGTCCGGAAGACGGCGAGCAGCCGGCCGTCGACGTGGCGCAGGCGGAGCAGCCGGGCATCGCGGTAGTAGCGGTGCAGGGCGGCCAGCTCGCGGACGAAGTCCGGGTCGTCGAGCAGGCCGGGCACCGCGTCGTCGGGCAGCCGGTTCAGGGCGCGGTCGTACAGGGCGAGGACGCCGTCCTCCGGCGGGGCGCCCGGTGGGGCCTGGCAGCCGAGGAGCAGGGCGTCGCCGACGCGGACGAGGTCGCGGGCCACGCGGCCGTGCTCGGTGCGCAGGTGCCCGGTGCCGGTGAGCTCCAGCCGCGGCGAGCCGAACTCCTCGGCGCGGCGGGTGTTGAGCGCCTCGGCGCGGCGGGCGAGTTCGGCGGCCTGGGCGGCGAGCCGGTCGCGCAGCACCTCGTACGTACCGGCGTCCGGGCCGGTGGTGGGGCCGGTGGTCTGGCCGGTGGTCATGGTTCCTCGCAGGGAGTCGTCAGAGGTGGGGTCCTCGAGCCGCCGTCCCCTGTGCGGCGGCTCGAGGACCCGTCGGCAGGTCAGTGCCCCGCGCTGCCGTTCAGTGCGGCGAGCGGCGTGTCGGCGAGGCCCAGCTCGCCTGCCTTGTCGAGGAGTTGGCGCATCGCGTCGGATTCGCCGGCACCGGTGTTCATGAGCTTGAGCAGCAGCGCGGAGACGGTCAGGTTCTGCACGTCGGCCGTCGAGACCGAGCCGAGGACGCGGCTCAGGTCGTCGGTGAAGCTGGACGTGCCGTCCAGCCAGGGCTTGGCGAGCGCCTGCGCCGTCCGGGAGTTCTCGGCGAAGCCGTCGAAGCTCTTGCCGAGCGAGACCGAGGAGACGAGGCGGTCGAAGAAGACGGAGTCACCGCCGACGATGTCGATGTCGGCGTTCTCCAGGCCGGTGGCGAGGACCGTGGCCTGTGCCTCGGCGACCTGCCGCCGTACGTCGATGTCCGCGAGCCGGATCTCCTTCTCCGCCTGCAGCCGCAGCCGGTACTCCTCGTGCCCGCGGGAGGCGTCGTCCAGGGCCGCCATCGCGGCCGCCTTCTGGCCCAGGCCCTCCGCCTCCGCCTTCAGCTTCTCGCCGATACCGGTGGCCTCCGCGAGCGCCTGGGCCCGCGCGCCCTCGGCCTCCGCCCGCATCCGGGCCTCGGTGCCCTCCGCCTCGGCACGCATCCGGGCCTCGGTGGCCACCGCCTCGGCACGGCCGGACTTCTCGGTGACCTCGGCCTCCTTGTCACGGACCTGCACGGCCGCGAGGCCTTCGGCGGCGGCCTCGGCCTGCACGCCCTCGGCGAGCCGCAGCCTGGCCCGGGCGTCGAGGTCGGCGGACTTCAGCCGGGCCTCGGCCAGGGTCAGTTGTTCGGCCGCGCGGTGCTTGGCGGCGGCCTCCGCGGCCTCGGCCGCCTTGATGTCCTTGACCAGCTTCTCCTGCGCCTCGGCCTCGGCGGCGATCACAACGGACTGCCGGCCGCGCTCGGCCTCCTCCACCACCCGCAGCTTCTTGATGGCCTCCTCCTGCTCTGCGACCGTGCGGTCGACGGCGATCCGCTCCCGGACGACGTCCGCGACCTCCCGCCGCTCGGCCTCGACCTCCTTGTCCCGGGCGATCCCGGACAGGGCGGTCTCCCGCTCCCGCGCGATGACCTCGAGGAGCCGGTCCTTCTCGATCCGCTCGTTCTCCACGGCGATGACCCGCTCACGGTTCTTCTGGGCGACGGCGATCTCGCGGGCCTGGTTCTCGCGCTGCACGCCGAGCTGTTCCTCGGTACGGATGAACGCGGTCTGCGCGCCCAGGCGTTCCTCCTCCTGCACCCGGGCGGTGACCGCCTCCTCCCGGGCGCGCAGGGTCTCCACCTCGCGGCGCTGTTTGATCTCCGCCTCGGCCTGGCGGCGCTCGAGCTCCAGGATGGTCTCCCGGGCCTCGACGTTCTGCCGGGTGATCTCCTTCTGCTCGGTGCGCTGGAACTCGTTGGTGCGGACGTGCTCGACCGTGGTCAGCTCGGTGATCTTCCGGATGCCCTGGGCGTCGAGGATGTTGGCGGCGTCCAGCTGGGCCATCGGGGTCTGCTCGAGGAAGTCGATGGCCGCGTCGTCGAGGTGGTAGCCGTTGAGGTCGGTGCCGATGACCTGGATGATCCGGTCCCGGAACTCCTCGCGCTTGGTGTAGAGGTCGACGAAGTCCAGCTGCTTGCCGACGGTCTTGAGGGCCTCGGAGAACTTCGCCGCGAAGAAGCCCTGGATCGCGGCCGGGTCGCTCGCGGTGTGGGTGCCGATCGCCTGGGCGACCTTGATGACGTCCTCGACGGTCTTGTTGACCCGTACGAAGAAGCTGATGTGGATGTCGGCACGGATGTTGTCCCGGCAGATCAGGCCCTCGCGGCCGGTGCGGCGGATCTCGATGGTCTTCACCGAGATGTCCATGTACTCGGCCTTGTGCAGCACCGGCAGCACGACGGCCCCGGTGAAGGTGACGTCGACCTTCTTGGTCTTGGAGATGATCAGCGCCCGGCCCTGCTCCACCTTGCGGAACAGCCGGCTGACCACCAGCAGCAGGGTGAGCGCGATGAGCAGGACGACGGCGACGAGCACACCGATGCCCACGGTAATCGTGTTCATGACATAAATCCTCGAAGGATGAGAAGGGGCGGACGTTGGCAGAGGGCGACGCGGGCCCTCGGGACGGGAACCTCGGCGGCCCGGGGCGAGGGCCCCGCGCCGGGGCCGGGCCGGGCTCCGGGGCCGGGCCGGGCTCCGGGGCCGGGCCGGGCTCCGGGGCCGGGCCGGGCTCCGGGCACGCATCCCTGCGGGCGGCGCGGCCGCGTGCACCCGCGTGGCTCAGCCGGGCGGTCCCTGCGGGGCCGGATCGGGAGGCGCCTCGGAGAGGTCCGGCAGAGTGTCCAGGGGCGGGCAGGACCCGACCCAGAAGAACTCGCCGGCCTCGTCGTAGGAGTACAGCAGGCCGGCACTGCCGTGGGTGAGGGACTCCCCGCCCATCTGGCGGACCTGGACCAGCGCGCTGGAGCCGTCCGCCGCCCTGACCTCGGCCTGACCGAAGCGGCAGTCCACCCATCCGGTGCGGACGGTGCAGGTCAGGCCGATGAAGTCCTGCCGGGACGGCCCGCGCTCCGCGGGGAAGAGCCGGTGCAGGGGCCGTACGAGCAGCCGGGTCAGCCGCCAGGCGACCAGCACGGACCCGGCCAGCACCGCCACGCTCACCGGCGCCCTGACGAGCGCCGAGCGGGTGAGCGGGGCCAGCAGGACGGTCGCGCTGAGGCTCAGGAACCAGCCGGTCACGGTCAGCAGCGAGAAGGACACCGTCACCGGCACCCCGCCCATCCCCCAGACGTCGCCGGCCCCGTCACCGTGGCCGTGGAGGCCGGGCGCGTGGAAACCGTGCGCGTCGGCCGCGCCGACGGCGGCCAGCAGCCAGAAGACGACGACCACCACGAGGGCCGAGGTGAACAGGATGGTGGGAAAGCCCGCGGCGACCGCGAGAAACGCCCCCATGGTCCCCACCCCCGCTGTCTCCCGCCGTACGCGCTGTACGACGGCCCGGCACGTCTCGGGGGCGGCGGACCGAGGTCCCGGTACCGGAACTCGCCGATTGCCGGGCTCCGGCATCGGGACCGTCCGCAGTGCTCCCCGCGGGTCATGGTGCCCGCCCCGCGCACCCCGGCGCATTGCCGGTTTCCGGCAGTCTTCACTAGGGTCAGCGTGCCGGGGGCCGTCAGGAAGCCGTCACCGGCGCGTCAGGACCGGGGGGCGACGTGGCGGAGTACGGGACACCCGACGGGTATCTGCGGGGGTACGCCGGGCTGCTGGCGGACGTCTCCGCCACCGGGCGGCGCCTGACCCGGGACGAGATCGAGGCCCGCCGTGCCCTGGGCGAACAGGCCGCCGAGGCCGGCCACGGACTGCGCGCCCTGGTCCGGGCCCATCTGGCCGCCGCCCGCGCCGCCTGGCCCGGCGGCCCCGGCTCGGCCGACAGCGCCCTGGCCGCCGTGGAGCAGGCCGTCGACGCCTTCGCCGAGGGCTTCGAACGCGCCCAGCGGCACGCCGTACGCCAGGAGGAGGCCGCCCGCCGGGAGTTCATCGACGACCTCCTGTACGGCCGCAGCGACCTGGGCCGCCTCGCCGAACGCGCCGAACGCTTCGGGCTGCGCCTGTCCCAGACCCACGCGGTCGCCGTCGCGCAGGGGCCGGCCGCGTACGACGAGGGCGGTCCGGTCCCCCGGCGGGTGGAACGCGCGCTCATCGCCCGGTTCGGCGACCGCAGCATCCTGCTCACCACCAAGGGCGGCCGGATGCTGTGCGTCGCCCCCGGCGACCAGGAGGAGATCCTCACCCACTTCGCCAAGCAGGTGTACGCGGCCACGGACGGCGGCCGGGTCGCCATCGGCCGCCCGCAGCCCGGCGCCGGCGGGGTCGTCCAGTCGTACGAGGAGGCCCTCAACACGCTGGAGCTGGCCGAGCGGCTGCACCTGGAGGACCCGGTGCTGCGCGCCGCCGACCTGCTCGTCTACCCCGTCCTCACCCGCGACCGGCAGGCGATGGCCGACCTGGTGCGGGCCGCCCTGGAACCGCTCACCACCGCCCGGGGCGGCGCCCAGCCGCTCCTGGACACCCTGACGGCCTATTTCGACTGCGGCTGTGTGGCGGCGGAGGCCGCCCGCCGGCTCTCGCTGAGCGTGCGTGCCCTGACCTACCGGCTGGAACGCATCCACCGCCTCACCGGCGCCGACCCGGCCGACCCCGCCCACCGCTACACGCTGCAGACGGCGGTGATCGGCGCCCGGCTGCTGGACTGGCCGGCCAGGCAGCTGTGACGTGCTGCGTTTTGCGCGCGCCGGGCGCATGGTGGTGGCATGAGTACGGGTCCTCCTGTGGTGGTGCTGCCGCCGGCCGCGGACGGTGGGCGGCAGGTGACGGTGCGCGGTGAGCGCGTGGGGACGGCGTACGACCTGTTCGACGTGCTGGACCTCGTGCACCGCGCCGGGCTGCCCGCCGAAGACCAGGCCGTCGACGATCCCGAACTGATCGAATGGCGCGGCGGCGGGCCGTACGACTTCGACCGCGGGACCGAGGACGGCGCCGCGGGCCGGGGCGGCGCGGCCGGCCGGTGAGCGTCGGGCCCGGTACCGGCTGCCGGCTGCCGGCTGCCGGCTGTCAGTTGCCGGCTGCCGGTTGCCAGTTGCCCGTTGCCAGTTGTCAGTTGTTCCAGGTTTCGTCGTACGGGTCGTGCGGCGTCGGCACCGGGCGGGCGGCGGTCACCTTCAGGAACGGGATGGGCCCGTCGTTGACCGGGTCCTTGACCTGCCGGGACGTGTACGTGCCCGTCACCTCCAGCCAGCTGTCCGGTCGCAGGACCGGCGGGATCTTCCCCGTCAGGGCGATCTTCACCGGCTGGGCGTCGGCGGCACAGCAGTTGAGGGCCATCCGGACCAGGTACGGGGTGCCGGTGCGGTCCAGGGCGACGAACCCGGTGACGCGCACCTGGCGGTCGCCGAGGGAGCGGCCGTGGTCGTAGACCGCGCGCCCCGCGTAGTCGACCAGGTTGATCGGCACCGGGTTCCCGGCGGGCAGGGCCAGGTAGCCGTACGGCTTCTGCAGGGCGGTACCGGTGCGCATCGCGCTGTAGGAACCCAGGGCGGGCGGGGCGACCAGGATGAGGGCGAGGAGGGGGAGGATCAGCAGCCAGGAGATGCGCGGCTCGGGGTGCGCGTGGCCGTGGTCCGCGCCGTGGCCGTGGTCCGTGCCGTGGCCGTCGGCCTCGGGTGCGGCCTTGCCGGCGGACGGCTCGCGGCGGCCGTGTCTCCACTCGTACCAGGCCGTCGTCAGCGCCGTCACGACCAGCAGCGCTCCCGCCGTCAGCACCAGCGGCCGCAGGCCCGCCTTCACGTAGCGCAGATAGAGGTCGGTGAGGCCCGCGTGCAGCAGGGCCGCGCCGGTCAGGAACAGGACCGCCGCCTGGGCCTGCCGGTTCACAGCAGCACCGCCCCGGTCAGCACCGCGCCCGCGATGGCGAGGGCGAAGGTGGCGGGCGCGAAGCGCAGGGCGAAGCCCCGGCCGAAGGTGCCCGCCTGCATCGCGAACAGTTTCAGGTCGATCATCGGGCCGACGACCAGGAACGCCAGCTTGGCCGTGAGCGAGAACTGGGTGAGCGAGGCCGCCACGAACGCGTCCGCCTCCGAGCAGATCGACAGCAGGACGGCGAGTACCGCGAGGGCCAGGACCGAGACCGCCGGGTTGCCGGCGGCGGTGCGCAGCCAGCTCGCCGGGGCCACCGCCTTGAGCGTCGCCGCGGCCATCGCGCCGAGCACCAGGAAGCCCCCGGCGTGCACCAGGTCGTGCCGGACGGAGTCCCAGAAGGCCTCGGCCTTGCTCTGCCCCTCGTGCGCGGCGTGCGCGGGCGGCCGGATCCAGTCGGTGCGGCCGACGCGCTGCCACAGCCAGCCCATCGCGCACGCCACCAGCAGGCTCGCGGCGAAGCGGCCCAGCACCATCTCGGGGTTCCGCGGGAACGCGACGGCGGTGGCGGTCAGGACGATCGGGTTGATCGCCGGGGCGGAGAGCAGGAACGCGATCGCCGCGGCGGGGGTGACCCCGCGCCGGACCAGCGCCCCGGCCACGGGCACCGACGCGCACTCGCAGCCCGGCAGCACCGCGCCCGCCAGCCCGGCCACCGGCACGGCGAGAGCGGGCCGGCCGGGCAGGGCCCGGGCGAAGAAGGTGGGCGGGACGAACACCGCGATCGCCGCCGACAGCAGGACGCCGAGGGCGAGGAAGGGCAGGGCCTGGACGACCACCGCCACGAACACCGTCATCCAGCTCTGCATCACCGGCGCCGACAGCGCCCCGCGGACCGGGTCCTGGAGGACCACCACCAGGACCAGCAGCAGGACCAGGGCGAGCGGCGAGTCGAGGTGCCAGCCGTCCCGGTCCGGCCGCTTCCCGGCGGTGGGCGGCGCGTCGGCGTCCCGGGGGACCCGCCCGGGCGGGGCTTCTTCGGTGATGGCCACGGGTGGGGTACCTCCGCGTACGGGCGCTGGTCCGCGATCTGGGTGCGTTGTCACCTCCCCTTCCGTACGGCACGCGGGCACCCGGTGTTCAGCTGATCGCTGGAACCACCCGTCGCGTTGGGGCAGTCTTCTCCCTCGTGGCGAGCGTTCCGTATCAGGGTGGGCACAGAGGTGCGCCCGCGCACATGGTCGTGTGCGGGGACGACGGGCTCGCGCACCGGCTGGCCGCCGAGTTGCGCGGGGTGTACGGGGAGCAGGTGACGCTCGTCGTCCCGCCGGACGAGCGCACGGCGCGTCCACCGGTCGTCGGGCGGGCGCGGGCCGCGTCGGCGGCGGCGCTGCTGGACCGGGTGGTGAACGCCGCGGTGGGGCGCGGGGCCGCGGCCCCGGGCGGCGACGGCGTCGGTGACGGGGCCGAACCACCGCGGCACGAGCGGCTGCTGGAGGCCGCCGAACCCGGCGAGGCTGTGCTCGCCGAGGCCGGTGTGGAGCGGGCGGTCGCACTGGCCCTCGTGTACGAGGACGACGAGACCAACATCCGTGCCGCGCTCACCGCCCGGCGCCTCAACCCACGGCTGCGGCTCGTCCTCAGGCTGTACAACCGGCGGTTGGGGCAGCACATCGAGGAACTCCTCGACCAGGCGGCCGCGTTGGCCGGGAGCGATGCCGCCGCCGGTGACGCGTCCACGGTCGTGCTGTCCGACGCCGACACCGCCGCGCCCGCGCTGGCCGCCACCGCGGTCGCCGGCACCAGCAAGGTCGTGCAGACCGACGGGCTGCTGCTGCGCGCGGTGGAGCGGCCGCCCCCGCGGCCCGGGCAGGTCACCGACCCCGGGCTGTGCACGCTGGCGCTGCTGTCGGCGACCAGCGGCGATCCGGCCGGGGCGGACGGGTCCGAGGGCAGCGGCGAGCAGGGGCCGCGGCTGCTGCCCGATCCGGCGGAGGTGCGGGACGCCACCGGGCGCGGGGCGGTGGTGCTGGAGCAGGTGTCGTACTCCGCCGGGGAGCAGCTGACGGCGGGGCGCGGGGTCGGCGGCGTACCGCCGTTCGCCTCGCTGTTCTCGCGGCGGCTGCGGTGGTCGCTGGCCGGGATGGCGGGGTGTGTGGTGGCGCTGGCGGTCGCCCTGTCGGTGGTGACCGGGATCCATCCGCTCGGCGCGTTGTACCTGACGCTGCTGGACATGTTCGCGATCGACGACCCGGCCCTCGGCACGTCCCTCGGCCGGCAGCTCCTCCAGCTGCTGTCCGGGCTGGTGGGACTGTTGCTGCTGCCCGTGCTGCTGGCCGCGGTCCTCGAGGCGCTGGGCACCTTCCGGACCGCGTCCGGCTTACGCAAACCGCCGCGCGGGCTGGGCGGGCACGTGGTGCTGCTGGGCCTGGGCAAGATCGGCACCCGGGTGCTGACGCGGCTGCGGGAGCTGCACATCCCGGTGGTGTGCGTGGAGTCCGACCCGGAGGCGCGCGGGCTGGCCACGGCCCGGCGGCTGCGGGTGCCGGTGGTGCTGGGCGACGTGACGCAGGAAGGCGTCCTGGAGGCCGCCAAGATCCACCGCGCGCACGCCCTGCTGGCGGTGACCAGCGCGGACACCACCAACCTGGAGGCGGTGCTGTACGCCCGGTCCGTGCGGCCGGACCTGCGGGTGGTGCTGCGGCTGTACGACGACGACTTCGCGACCGCCGTGTACCGCACCCTGCGGGCCGCGCACCCCCGGGCGCAGACCCGGAGCCGGAGCGTGACCCACCTGGCCGCGCCCGCCTTCGCGGGGTCGATGCTCGGGCGTCAGATCCTCGGGGCGATCCCCGTGGAGCGGCGGGTGCTGCTGTTCGCGGTGGTGGACGTGCGCGGGCATCCGCAGCTGGAGGGGCGGACCGTCGAGGCGGCGTTCCGGGCCGGGGCCTGGCGGGTCCTGGCGCTGGAGGGGCGGCCGGACGCGCACGAGGGGTACGTGCTGCGGGCGGAGGACCGGGTGCTGCTCGCGGCCACCCGGCGGGGACTGGCGGAACTGCTGGGACGGCACGGGGCGCCCGCCCGGCCACCGGGGACGGTGGGCTGAGCGGGCGCCCGCAGGGGCCGGCCTTACCGGCCCCGGTGTTACCGGCACCGGTGTTACAGCAGGTTCCCGCCGCCGGGAGGGGGCGGCGCGAGGCGCTCAGGGGCGATCCGCGACCGGTGCCGCGGGGTGCTCCGCCGGGGCGGCCGGGTCAGGGTGATCTGCCGGACGAGCTGCTGGAAGCAGGCCAGCGCCGCGGCTCCCGGCAGGGCCGCCGCCGCCGTGTCCTCGATGGTCCGCGGCGCCTGGACCACGCAGAGCAGCACCGCGACGGAGGAGAAGAGCAGGACGACGAACCAGGAGTGCACGGCGCGCCGCTGGTGCAGCGCCGCCCGCAGGATGGACAGCGATCCGGCCGTCCAGGGCCCGTAGACCAGCATGGGCCACCAGGCGTCGGCGCCGCCCTGGCCGCGCGAGGTGACCACGAGCAACGGTTCGTAGGTGGCCAGGCCGCTGAAGACGCTCACCATCGACACGATGATCGCGGCCAGTGCGGCGATCAGGAAGCTGACGATGCGCAGCCCGCCGGGCCGCCGGCGGGCCGGACGTCTGCGGTGCCCCCGGCGGGACCCGCGCACCGGCGGCAGCTCGGCCGTGATGTCCTGGAGGTGCCGCATGGGGCTGCCGGCCTCAGGAGCGGTGACCGACGCCTCGTCACGAGGGTGCGCCACGGACTTCGCGGCTTCCTCCTGGCTCGCCTTCTGCAACAGGTAGGCGAGTTCCTCGGCCGGGTCCCACGCCGGATCCGGCGACATGTCGTCGAACTCGTCCAGGTAATCGGTGGTGCCGTGCCACACACGGCTGTAGCGCTCGTCGTTCATGAGAAGGACAGGGCGCAGGCCCATCGACCGGCGAGGTCGGATTCCAGTTTCCGGACGGCGGTGAGGAAGTTCTGCAGCAACGGGTCGGTGACCTGGAGTACGACAGGCACACCATCCTTACTGAGGATTCCCGGAGTATAGACGTACGGTCCCACCGCCACCCCGTACAGGCCGGCCGACTCGCCAGGAGCGCTTGCATTCGCCATGCCCGACTAACGCCGCCCCTTTTCACTTGGATGCGCGGCGATCGGGTGAACAATCACGCGTTAAACGCGGTGAACAACGCTCCGCCCATCCGGATCGAAAGCGGCGCGAACAACCCGACCGGAAAAAGAAACGTAAGTCGCATTGCATTAAGTCGCATTGCACTACATCGCACTGCGCACCGTGGGACGGCACACACTCCACCGGACGGGGGCCGTGCCGTGCGGACGGCCCCCGTCCGCACGGCACGGCCCCACGGTCGGCGGGGCGGCGGGCCGGGTCACGCCGGCGCGGCCTCCGTGCGCCGCAGGTGCCTCGCCGCGAAGTCCAGCTCCAGCCGCACCTGCTTGATCCGCTCGTCCACCACCAGGGACCCGTGTCCCGCGTCGTAGCGGTACACCTCGTGGACCGCTCCACGGGACTCCAGCCGCTTGACGTAGTTGTCGATCTGACGGATGGGGCAGCGGGGGTCGTTGACACCGGCCGAGATGTAGACGGGGGCCTTGACCCGTTCGACGTAGGTGAGGGGGGAGGAGGCCTCGAAGCGCTCGGGGACCTCCTCCGGGGTGCCGCCCAGCAGGGTGCGGTCCATGGCCTTCAGGGCTTCCATCTCGTCGTGGTACGCGGTGACGTAGTCGGCGACCGGGACGACGGCGATGCCCAGGGTCCAGTCCTCCGGCTGGGTACCGATGCCGAGCAGGGTGAGGTAGCCGCCCCAGGAGGCGCCCGTCAGGATCAGGCGCGCGGGGTCGGCGAGGCCGGAGGAGACCGCCCATTCACGGACCGCGGCCACGTCCTCCAGCTCGATCAGACCGACCCGGTGCTTGAGCGCGTCGGTCCAGGCCCGGCCGTAGCCCGTGGACCCCCGGTAGTTGATCCGGACCACCGCGTAGCCGTGGTCCACCCAGGCCGCCGGGCCCGCGGCGAAGGCGTCGCTGTCGTGCCAGGTCGGACCGCCGTGCAGGTCGAACACGGTGGGCAGGGGGCCCGTCGCACCGGCCGGCCGCTGGACCAGGGCGTGGATGCGGCCGCCGGGACCCTCGACCCACACGTCCTCCACCGGGACCGAGCCCGGGCACTTCAGGCCGGGCGGGTCCAGCACCACCCGGCCCGTCGTCGAGCGCACCGACGACGGCTCGGCGGCCGAGGACCAGAGGTACTCCACGCTGCCGTCGGGGCGGGCCGTCGCGCCGGAGACCGTACCCGGCGGGGTGGGGATCCGCGTCAGCTCGCGGCTGCCGAGGTCGTAGCGGAACAGCTCGCTGCGGGCCTTGAAGCTGTGCACGACGAGCAGCGCAGTGCCGTCCGGGAACCACTCCGCGCTCACGTCGCCCGGCAGGTCCAGCGCCAGGTCCGTCTCCGCGCCGGAGACGACGTCCCAGACCAGCGGCTCCCACCGGCCGCGCCGCTGGTGACCGATGAGCAGGCGCGTGTCGCCGTCGAGCGGGGCGAAGCCCAGCACCTCCAGGCCCAGCTCCTCGACTCCGCCCTTGGTGTCGTCCAGCTCGGCGACCGTCGTGCCGTCGGGGCGCAGCACGCGCAGCGCCGAGTGCATCGCGTCGCCGTGCTCCGTGTGCTCGACGGCGATCAGGGAGCCGTCGTGGGAGAGGTCGCCGACGCCCGCCGACTCCCGGTGGCGGTACAGCTCGAAGGGGGCCTCGCCCTCCCTCGCCACGTGGATGGTCGAACCGTCGTCGTCCGTCGACCGGCCGACGACCGCCGTACGCCCGTCCCGGGACAGGGCCAGGCCCGCCGGATAGGACGGCTCCAGGCCCGGGGCGGCCAGTTCGTCCTCGCCGCCCGTGAACCGCTGGCGGCGCCACACCCCGAACTCGTCGCCGTCCTTGTCGTCGAACCACCAGATCCAGTCGCCGTCCGGGGAGAGCACGCCGTCCGTCGTGCCGTTCGGCCGGGACGTCACCTGGCGCTGCTCTCCACTCTCGCGGTCCCAGGCGTACAGCTCGTACGTGCCCGTCGCGTTCGACACGAACAGGGAGCGGTGCGGCGCCTCCTCGGCCCAGTCGGGCAGCGAGATCCGCGGCGCCCGAAAGCGCTTCTCCCAGTTCGGCATGTTGCTCTCACTCATGGCCCCAGTCATGGGCCCATACTGCCCGTCCGCGCCGCGAAATGGCTGGCCCGTGGGCGTACCCTGTGAACAACTTTTGCGATCATGCGCCCGCCGGAGGGCCTCGCCCGGTCCCGGGTCCGAGGACGGGGGCGGTTCCCCGTACCGTTGAGGGCGTGTACCGCTTTCTGCTGACACCCCGCTGGTGGGGCATCAACGTCTTCGTGCTGCTCGCCGTCCCGTTCTGCGTGTTCATGGGGTCCTGGCAGCTGAGCCGGTTCGAGGCCCGGGTGCAGGACCACCGCGACGCGACCGAGCGGGCCGCGTCCGACCGGCGGGAGGCGGCCCGGCCGCTGGCCGAGCTGCTGCCCGTCGACCAGAACACCTCGGGCAGGCGGGTCACCGCGACCGGACGGTACGGCAAGCAGCTCCTCGTGCCCGGCCGGGAGCTGGACGGCAGGAACGGCTTCTACGTGCTGACGCTGCTGCGGACCGGCTCCGGGCGGGCCCTGCCGGTCGTGCGCGGCTGGCTGCCCGGCACCGCCGACCCGGCCGAGGCGCCCGCCCCGCCGGCCGGCGAGGTCACCGTCACCGGGGCGTTGCAGGCCTCCGAGACCCCCGGGGACAACGGCGTCAGCGCGGCGGGCGGACTGCCGGCCGGCCAGACGGCGGCGATCAGCTCCGCCTCGCTGGTCAACCTGGTGCCGTACCGGTTGTACGACGCCTGGGTCACCCTCGACAAGGGTGACGCGGGGATGAAGGCGGTCCCGGCGAGCGTGCCCGCGGGCTCGGGACTGGACCTCAAGGCGTTCCAGAACCTCGGCTACACCGGGGAGTGGTTCGTCTTCGCCGGCTTCGTCGTCTTCATGTGGTTCCGGCTGCTGCGCCGGGAAGTGGAGTTCGCGCGGGACGCCGCGCTGGGCCTGGTGCCGGAGGGCGAGACGGCGCGGGTGTGACCCCCCGCGCCCCGGGCCGCTGCTCGGGCAGGCGCGGCCCGGCATCACGGGGTGCCGCCGCGCCCGCCCGTGCCGCCCCAGCGGCACGACTGCCCGCAGCCGCGCCGACCACGGACGGCGAGCCCCCTGGCCGGGCTACGCCCCCGACAGGACCCCGGTCCAGTACACGGTGCCCGCACAGGCGTCGGGAACCGTCACGGACGCCGTCGGGGATCCGGCCTGCGTGGTGTGGGACACCACGACGCTGCCGTCCGCCGTGCCGTCCGCGGCGAACAGCTGCGTGGTGA
This sequence comes from Streptomyces sp. NPDC004542, assembly GCF_040610035.1. Taxonomy (NCBI): domain Bacteria; kingdom Bacillati; phylum Actinomycetota; class Actinomycetes; order Kitasatosporales; family Streptomycetaceae; genus Streptomyces; species Streptomyces sp. NPDC004542. The sequence continues at coordinate 49,948 of NZ_JBEXLP010000037.1, read as the reverse complement.
CCCCGGACGTGGTCGCACCGGAGGTGTCCGTGCCGCCGGCCGTGCCGGCCTCCTGCGTGGGCGTCGGGGTCGGCGTGGCGCCGCCGGGGTCCGTGCCACCGGGGTCCGTGCCGCCACCGCCGGTCGCCGGGCAGGTCGCGGACGGGACGAAGGCGAACTTCTCCTCGTAGGCCGCGCCCGGCAGCAGCACCAGGCCGGAGACCTCCAGCGACGGGTCGGGAAGGCCCGCCGCCGCGTCACCGGAGACGTGCCGGGCCGTGCCGATCCTGGCCGGGTCCGCGGCGCCCTGCGCGGCGGCGCCCACGCTGCCCGGGCCGCCGACCGTGCAGCTGGTGGTGGAGGTGTTGACGACGCGGAAGGTGCCGTAGACGACGCCGGTCGAGTCGGGCGCGTCGACGGTCCCCGTGGCCGAGCCCAGCTGGGCCGCCGTGCACGCCGGGGTGCCGGCGCCCACGCTGGCCGAGGGGTTCGCGCCGCCCGTGGAGCCGCCGGCGTTGCCCGTGCCGGTGTTCTTGCCGGGGGGCTTCGTGCCCTCCTCGTCCTTGCCGCCGGTCTTGCCGCCGGCGCCGCCCGCGGTGCCGGCCCCGCCGTCCGGGTTCTTGCCCGAGCCGCCGCCCTGCGCCTGGGAGGCCTGGCCGGCCATGGAGGTGTTGGGGTCGGAGCCGGCGGAGTGGGAGACGTGTACCAGGGCCGGGATGGCGGTGCCGATGAAGAGCGCCGCGGCGGCCATGCCGACGACGGCCTGCCGCTTGCGCGCCCGCCGGGCGGGCACCGCGCGCCGCAGGTGGTCGAGCGTGCCGTCGCTCGGCTCGATGTCGTCGACGGCCGAGTGCAGCAGCCGGCGCAGGTCCAGCTCGTCCGAGTCGAGCCCGTCGGGGCTCCGGTCGGCGGGGCCGTGGTTCACAGTTCCGTTCCCAGCGTGCGTTGACGTGTGCTCTTGCTCGTGCTGCTCGGTCGGCTCGTGCCACTCGTAGGGCTCGTGGCGCTCATGCGAGTCGCCCCGTTCGGCGCGGTCGCTCATGATGCCGCCGCCTCCATGGAGACCCTGAGGGCCGCGATGCCGCGTGAGCCGTACGCCTTCACCGAGCCCAGGGATATCCCGAGCGTCTCGGCGACCTGGGCCTCGGTCATGTCGGCGAAGTAGCGCAGGACGAGGACCTCGCGCTGACGGCGCTGCAGGCCCTTCATCGCCTTGATGAGGTCCCGGCGCTCCAGCTGGTCGTACGCGCCCTCCTCCGCGCTCGCCATGTCGGGCATCGGCTTCGACAGCAGCTTCAGGCCGAGTATGCGGCGGCGCAGGGCGGAGCGGGAGAGGTTGACGACGGTCTGGCGGAGGTAGGCGAGGGTCTTCTCCGGGTCCCGGACGCGCTTACGGGCCGAGTGGACGCGGATGAAGGCCTCCTGGACGACGTCCTCGCAGGAGGCGGTGTCGTCGAGGAGGAGCGCGGCCAGGCCGAGCAGCGAGCGGTAGTGGGCCCGGTAGGTCTCGGTGAGGTGGTCGACGGTGGTACCGGCCGCCACGGTGTCCTCGGCCCTCTCGGCGCTCTCACGCGAAGCCGGTGCACCGTCGCGCTGGTTCGGGATGCGGGTGGGTCGCGCTGCGGGCATGGGCGCGATCACCGGCATGCCGCCGGCCGTGCCGGGCATGCGGGGTCGGAGCGTCGCACGGGGCCGCAGGGCCGTGCCGCGGGTCGCCGCGCTGAAATCGAGTACCTCTGCCACGTCTGTTGGACACGTTTCCCCCCACTGGGGTTGTACGTGCCGCGCATCACTTTCGCGCCGAGCGTCACCGGCGCGGTCCGTGTCCCCGCGGCCGACGGCGTCTCCGTGACCGGCGGCACAGCCGAAGGTGCCTGAAATGCCGTCATGCGTCCCGCTCTTCCCTTGTATCCCATATGAACGGGCGCCCCCGCGCCCCGATCACGGCGTCCCCACGCCAGGATCATGCGTCCCCATACGCCCCGGAAGGGCGACCGCAAAGACGCTCCCCGCCCGCCGCGCGGTTGCGGGGGACGGGGAGAAAGATCTTCGGACGCCGCGGGGTCTCGGTTCAAGTGGTCCGGACCATGCTTCTGACCACACTTTTTGCGCGGATTGCGCGAATGGACACGCTCCCACCGCCGGATTTCCGGCACCTGGCGGGTCTCACGACGACTCCGTCGCCACCAGTTCGGCGATCTGAGCCGTGTTGAGCGCGGCACCTTTGCGTAGATTGTCCCCGCAGACGAAGAGTTCCAGCGCGGTGGGATCGTCGAGCGCCCGCCGTACCCGCCCGACCCAGGTCGGGTCGGTGCCCACCGCGTCGGCCGGTGTGGGGAACTCGCCGGCGGCCGGGTTGTCGCACAGCACGACACCGGGCGCCGTGGCGAGGATCTCCCGGGCCCCGTCGACGGTGACCTCGCCCTGGAAGCGGGCGTGGACGGTGAGGGAGTGCGTGGTGACGACCGGCACGCGCACACAGGTCACGGCGACGGGCAGCCTGGGCAGTCCGAGGATCTTGCGGGTCTCGTCCCGCACCTTCATCTCCTCCGACGACCAGCCGTCCTCCCGCAGCGACCCGGCCCACGGTACGACGTTCAGCGCGACCGGCTCCGGGAACGGCCCGGTGTGGTCCCCCACGGCCCGCCGCACGTCACCGGGGCTGGTCCCGAGCTCCGTACCGGCGACCATGGCCAGCTGCGCCCGCAGCGCCTCCACCCCGGCCCGCCCGGCCCCGCTCACGGCCTGGTACGAGGACACCACCAGCTCGCGCAGCCCGAACTCGGCGTGCAGCGCGCCCAGGGCGACGATCATCGACAGGGTCGTGCAGTTGGGGTTGGCGATGATGCCGCGCGGGCGGACCCTGGCCCGGTGCGGATTGACCTCGGGGACGACCAGGGGCACGTCCGGGTCCATCCGGAAGGCGCCCGAGTTGTCCACGACGACGGCACCGCGCGCGGCGGCGATCGGCGCCCACCGCGCGGAGACCTCGTCGGGGACGTCGAACATGGCGACGTCGACCCCGTCGAAGGCCTCCTCCGCGAGGGCGGCCACCTCGACCTCCTCCCCGCGCACGGTCAGCTTGCGGCCGGCCGAGCGGGGGGAGGCGATCAGCCGGATCTCGCCCCAGACGTCCGCGCGTTCGGACAGGATCCGGAGCATGACCGTGCCGACGGCTCCGGTCGCCCCCACGACCGCGAGCGTCGGTCCCGGGGTCATCGCCCGGTGCCTCCGTAGACGACGGCCTCGTCGGAGTCGGAGTCGAGCCCGAAGGCGGTGTGCACGGCGCGCACGGCCTCCGGCACGTCGTCGGCGCGGGTGACGACCGAGATGCGGATCTCGGAGGTCGAGATCAGCTCGATGTTCACGCTCGCGTCGGACAGCGCCTCGAAGAAGGAGGCGGTAACGCCGGGGTTGGTCTTCATGCCCGCGCCGACCAGGGAGATCTTGCCGATCTGGTCGTCGTAGCGCAGCGAGTCGAAGCCGATGCCGGACTTGTTCTTCTCCAGCGCGTCGATGGCCTTGCGGCCCTCGGTCTTGGGCAGCGTGAAGGAGATGTCCGTCAGGCCGGTGGAGGCGGCGGACACGTTCTGCACGACCATGTCGATGTTGATCTCGGCATCGGCGATCGCGCGGAAGATCGTGGCGGCCTCGCCCGGCTTGTCCGGCACGCCGACGACCGTGATCTTGGCCTCGGAGGTGTCGTGCGCGACACCGGAGATGATGGCCTGCTCCACCTTCTTGTCCCCAATCGGCTCACTGCTGACCCAGGTGCCCTGCAGCCCGCTGAAGCTGGACCGGACGTGGATCGGGATGTTGTAACGGCGGGCGTACTCCACACAGCGGTGGAGCAGCACCTTGGAGCCGGAGGCCGCGAGCTCCAGCATGTCCTCGAAGGAGATCCAGTCGATCTTCTTCGCCTTCTTCACCACGCGCGGGTCGGCGGTGAACACGCCGTCGACGTCGGTGTAGATCTCACAGACCTCGGCGTCGAGCGCGGCCGCGAGGGCCACGGCCGTGGTGTCGGAGCCACCCCGGCCCAGGGTCGTGATGTCCTTCTTGTCCTGGCTGACACCCTGGAACCCGGCCACGATGGCGATGTTGCCCTCGTCCAGCGCGGTGCGGATGCGGCCCGGCGTGACGTCGATGATCCGGGCTTTGTTGTGGACCGAGTCGGTGATGACACCTGCCTGGCTGCCGGTGAACGACTGGGCCTCGTGCCCCAGGTTCTTGATCGCCATGGCCAGCAGGGCCATGGAGATCCGCTCTCCGGCGGTCAGCAGCATGTCGAACTCACGCCCGGCAGGCATCGGGGACACCTGCTCGGCGAGATCGATCAGCTCGTCCGTCGTGTCGCCCATCGCGGAGACCACGACAACCACCTGGTTGCCGTTCTTCTTGGCTTCCACGATCCGCTTGGCGACGCGCTTGATGCCCTCGGCATCGGCTACGGAGGAGCCTCCGTACTTCTGCACGACAAGGCCCACGTGCGCTCCTCGCTCGGTTCGTCTGTGTCGGCTCAGTCTAACGAGCGCCCGGAATTCCCCTCCGCGATACCGCATCGTGAGATGTCCGCCACCCGCCGGAACAGCACATGCCCAGCTCAGGGGCGCCCACTCGGAAAGTGCCCGGGGTCACAGAAGCGACCATCATGGCCCCCTCGGATTCCGGCCATCCGCCGTGCCCCTCGAGGCCGCCGGAGTCGGCGGTCACCTCGCCTCGCGTATCCCCAGCGCCCCGCCGATCTCCTCCTGCATGACCCGTCCCGCCTCGAACTCCAGCGTCTCGTCGCCGATGGCGTCCTGGTCGGTGTCCAGGCCGTCCAGTTCTGCCAGGGGCTGGTTCAGACGGACGTGGATGAGCACCGACTGCAGGGCGCGCAGCACGGCGGAGGCCGTGGGGCCCCAGTTGGAGAAGTAGGAGAACTGCCACCACCACAGCGCCTCCGTGGTGCGGCCGGCCCGGTAGTGGGCCATGCCGTGGCGCAGGTCGGTGATGACGCCGGCCAGGTCGTCGGAGATCCGGGCCGGGACCGGCGCCTTGCGGGGCTCGTAGGGGTCGAAGACCTCCGAGTAGACGTCGACGGGGTCCAGCAGGCGCGCGAGGTTCTCGCGGAGCTGGTCGACGTCGGCCTCCGGGCCCAGGTCCGGCTCGTAGCGTTCGTCGGGGAGTATGTCCTCGTGGGCGCCCAGCCGGCCGCCGGCCAGCAGGAGCTGGGAGACCTCCAGCAGGAGGAAGGGCACCGCCGAGGCCGGCTCGTCGCCCTTCGCCACCTCGGTGACGGCCACCAGGAAGCTCTCCACCTGGTCCGCGATCTGGACCGCGAAGTCGTCCGGGTCCCGCGTCGAGTCGTGCAGCGTGGCGTCAGACATCTAGGAGTCGTCTCCCCTCGAAGGCGCGGCCGAGGGTGACCTCGTCCGCGTATTCCAGGTCGCCGCCCACCGGGAGGCCGCTGGCCAGGCGGGTGACCTTCAGGCCCATGGGTTTGATCATGCGGGCGAGGTACGTCGCCGTCGCCTCGCCCTCGAGGTTGGGGTCGGTGGCGAGGATCAGCTCGGTGACCGCGCCGTCGGCGAGCCGGGCCAGGAGTTCCCGGATGCGCAGGTCGTCCGGGCCGACGCCCTCGATCGGGCTGATCGCGCCGCCGAGCACGTGGTAGCGGCCGCGGAACTCGCGGGTGCGCTCGATGGCCACGACGTCCTTCGGCTCCTCCACCACGCAGATGACGGCCGGGTCGCGGCGTGCGTCGCGGCAGATGCCGCACAGCTCCTCCTGCGCGACGTTGCCGCAGGTCGCGCAGAAGCGGACCTTCGCCTTCACCTCGAGGAGGGCCTGCGCGAGCCGCCGTACGTCCGTCGGCTCCGCCTGGAGGATGTGGAAGGCGATCCGCTGCGCGCTCTTGGGACCGACGCCGGGCAGACGACCCAGTTCGTCGATGAGGTCCTGGACCACGCCTTCGTACAACGGACTGCCCTTCCTGGAGTCTTACGGTACGTACCGTAGTTGGCGGTGGCCGGTCTTAGAAAGGCAGGCCCGGAATGCCGCTGCCGCCGCCCAGCCCCTGGGCCAGCGGTCCCAGCTTCTGCTGCTGAAGGGCCTGCGCGTTCTCGTTGGCCGCGTGGACGGCGGCGACGATCAGGTCCGCGAGGGTATCGGTGTCTTCCGGGTCCACCGCCTTGGGGTCGATCCGCAGCCCGCGCAGCTCGCCCGCGCCGGTCACCGTGGCCCGCACCAGGCCGCCGCCCGCCTGCCCGTCGACCTCCGTGGCCGCGAGTTCCTCCTGCGCCCGCGCCAGATCCTGCTGCATCTTCTGGGCCTGCTGGAGCAGCTGCTGCATGTTGGGCTGGCCACCACCGGGAATCACGATCAGCTCCTGGTCTCGTCGTCTCCACCGTTGTGCACGAGCCTACGTGGTCCACTCGGCCATCGCCCCAGCACTCTTTCGAGTGACGTACGCGACCGCCCCATACCTGACCAAGGCCCTCTTACGGGCGGAAAAACGGCGGAAGCGACGCTCCGGCCACCCGTTGGGCGGTAGGAAGGGGTCCGCACATCGACATGCGCTATCACGCGGAGTGACGAGTCGGAATCAGTAGGGAGTGCCGGGTGGGTCAGCCGGAGATGCAGCCCGAGGGTCCGCCTCAGGACGGGCGGGGCGAGGGGGCGGCCGGGCTGCGGCCGGGCGATCTGACCGGGCGGCCGTTTCCGCTCGGGGACTGGGGCGAGCCGGCGGAGCGGCTCGAGGAGCTGTACCGGTGGGTGGAACGGGGAGCGCTGGACACCGCCGCCTGGTACCTGGCGGACCGGGTGTGGAAACGCCGCTGCGCGCGGGCGTTGCGGGGCGGGGCGGCGGCCGGGGCGGTGTGCGGGGCCGCGCTGCCCCTGCTGGACCTCACCGGGGTGGCCGGCGGGCTCGCCTGCTGGGGGTACCTGGCGTTCGTGCTGGCGGTGGCGTGCGTGGCCGTGGACCGGTGCTTCGGGCTCACGTCCGGGTGGATGAGGGACGTGGCCACCGCGCAGGCCGTGCAGCGGCGGCTTCAGGTGCTGCAGTTCGACTGGGCGTCGGAGAGCGTGCGTGAGGTGCTCGGGCCGGCGGAGGGAACGGCCGGGGAGGCCGCGGAGCGGTGTCTGGGGGTGCTGCGGAGGTTCACCGAGGACGTGACGGAGCTGGTGCGGGCGGAGACGGCGGACTGGATGGTGGAGTTCCGCACCGGGCCGGCGCCGCTGGGGATCCAGACGGCGGTGGCTTCCGGCGCGCGGCCGGAGACGGCGCCCCCGGCCGGCCGGTTCCCGCTCCCGCCCGGCCCCGCCCGGCCGAACATGCCCCGGCAGCGGCCGCCCGAGCCGCGCTGAGCCCGCGCGGTCCCCGTTGCGCCGATCCCTGCGGTTCCGGCCTCATTCCTTGGTGTACGTGAGGCTCTCCGCGCTGCCCTGCATCTCGCGCCGCAGCCGGCCGTCCGACAGCAGGGTGACCTCGCTGGGATCGCCCGGCTTGCACTCCGGGCTCGGACCGGCGGTGACGGTGGACGCCCCGATCTCCAGCGGACCGCCGGAGCCGGGCCGCCCCGCGAGCTTCGCCGCGAACACGCAGTGGTACGTCCCGCCGTCCTTGGTGGGCCCGTCGGCGACCACCGTGAGGACCGTGTCCCCCACCTCGCCCTGCTCCAGGGTCAGTTCGCGGGTGTGGTGGCCGAGGGAGTTGTCGATCGACGACGACCACGTGCCCAGGTACCCGGCCGGGACCGCGCCGCCCGACGCCGACGGGGTCGAGGACTGCGGCTCCGGGGTGGTCGGGGTGGGCCCCGGCGTGGTGGGCGCGCCGGTGGCGGTCGGGGACGGACTGACCGTGCCGCCGCCGGTGTCACCGCCGCCGCCCCGCATCAGGGCGTACACCGAGCCGCCCGCGGCGAGCGCGACGACCAGCGCGATCACGACGAGCAGCGCGGTGGACCGCCGGTCTCCCGGCGTCGGCCGGCCGCCGAGGTCGACGGGCGGCGGACCGTACGGCGGGGTCGAGCCGTAGCCGCCCGCGTAGGGGCTGTACGGCCCCGGGGAGCCGGGCTGTTGCGGGTAGCCGTAGGCGGCGGGCTGCGGGTGCTGCTGGGGACAGCCGTACGCGGGGTACGCCGGGGGCGCGCCGGGCGGGGGCGTCCGGCCCTGGTCGGCGGCCATCGTCGGGAGGTGGTTCAGGGCCGCGCCACCGCCCTGCCGTCCCTGCGGGCGCGGGTCCCCGGGCGGGTGCGGCACGGAGGCGTCGTCGGAGGCGGGGGCGTGCTCAGGGGAGGCGGCGGGCGCGGGGACCGGCGCGCGGTCCCCGCGCATACGGTCCTGACCGGGGGCGCGGTCGGGCGTGCGATCGGGCATGCGGTCCTGTCCGGGCCCGGGGGCCCGCTCCTGCCTCCGGTCCTCGTCCTCGAGCCACGCGGGCACGGGGTCGGGCATCCGGTCTCCCCCGGGAGCGGCCGCCGGGCCGGGCACCGGGCCGGATGCGGGGACGGACGCCGCCGCCTGCTCGCCGGCCCCTCCGGCTCCGCCAGCGCCGCCCGTGCTCCCGGCCCCCGAGGTCCCGTCCGGGTCCTCCGTGTCCAGCAGCCGCACCGCGTGCCGCCCCAGCTGGGCGACGAGCGACCCCGGCAGCCAGGGGTCCCGGGAACGGCCCCCGGCGACGGTGTCCTCCGCTCCCGTGCGCTCCAGGATCCGGTCCAGCGTCGGACGCGCGGCCGGGTCCTTCTTCAGGCAGTCGCGGACGAGGTCGGCGATGCCCTCGGGCACGCCCTCGAGGTCGGGTTCCTCCTGGGCGATGCGGAACATCATCGCGTGCACCCCGCTGTCGGCGGTCCCGAAGGGCAGCGCGCCGGTCGCCGCGTAGGCGAGGACCGAGCCGAGGCAGAAGACGTCGCAGGCGGGTGTGATCCGGTCGCCGCGCACCTGCTCGGGCGCCATGAACCCGGGCGAGCCGACCAGCGAGCCGGTGCGGGTCAGTCCGTCCCCGGCCAGGGTCTCCAGCGCCCGCGCGATGCCGAAGTCGATGACCCGCGGTCCGTCGATGGTGACCAGCACGTTGGACGGCTTCAGGTCGCGGTGGACGATCCCGGCGGCGTGGATGTCCCTGAGCGCGTGCGCGAGCCCGGCCGCGAGGATCCGTACCGACCGCTCGGGCAGCGCCCCGTGGTCGTGCCCGACGACCTGCTGGAGGCTGGGCCCGGCGACGTACCCGGTGGCCACCCAGGGCACGGCGGCCTCGGTGTCCGCGTCCAGCACGGGCGCCGTCCAGTGGCCGCCGACCCGGCGCGCGGCGCGCACCTCCTGCCGGAACCGCGCCCGGAACTCCTCCTGTTCGGCGAGCTCCTCGCGCACCAGCTTCACGGCGACGGTGCGCCCCCGGTCCGACCGGGCGAGATACACGTGCCCCATGCCGCCCGCGCCCAGCCGCGCCAGCAGCCGGTATGCCCCGATCCTGTGCGGATCCCCCGGCCCGAGCTTCTCCATCGCCGCGCCGCCTCCCCCGGTAGGCCCGAAATCTGCGCGTGTGCAACAAACCGAGAATAGTGCGGCGGTGATCCGCGCCGCACCGAGCAGGCTCTACGGTTGCGTAACAGCTCTCGACACCCTGTCGCGGAAAGCCCCCGCCGAGGGAACAGGACGCCGATACCGGCCCCGCATCCCGGACATCTACGCTCACCGGCATGACCCCTCAGCCCCATCCTCAGGCCGGCGCCGCCGTGAAGGCCGCGGACCGTGCGCACGTCTTCCACTCCTGGTCCGCGCAGGAGCTCATCGACCCGCTCGCCGTCGCCGGCGCCGAAGGGTCGTACTTCTGGGACTACGACGGCAAGCGGTACCTGGACTTCACCAGCGGGCTCGTCTACGCCAACATCGGCTACCAGCACCCCAAGGTCGTCGCCGCCGTCCAGGAGCAGGCCGCGACGATGACGACCTTCGCGCCCGCCTTCGCCGTCGAGGCGCGCTCCGAGGCGGCCCGCCTGGTCGCCGAGCGGACGCCCGGCGACCTGGACAAGATCTTCTTCACCAACGGCGGCGCCGACGCCGTCGAGCACGCGGTGCGCATGGCCCGGCTGCACACCGGCCGCCCGAAGGTGCTGTCGGCGTACCGGTCGTACCACGGCGGCACCCAGCAGGCGGTGAACATCACCGGCGACCCGCGCCGCTGGGCCTCCGACGGCGCCGCGGCCGGGGTCGTGCACTTCTGGGCGCCCTTCCTCTACCGCTCCCGCTTCTACGCGGAGACCGAGGAGCAGGAGTGCGCGCGGGCGCTCGAGCACCTGGAGACGACCATCGCCTTCGAGGGGCCCGGGACGATCGCGGCGATCATCCTCGAGACGATCCCGGGAACGGCCGGGATCATGGTTCCGCCGCCCGGTTACCTCGCCGGGGTGCGCGAGCTGTGCGACAAGTACGGGATCGTGTTCGTCCTGGACGAGGTCATGGCCGGGTTCGGGCGGACCGGCGAGTGGTTCGCGGCCGATCTGTTCGACGTCGTGCCCGACCTGATGACCTTCGCCAAGGGCGTGAACTCCGGGTACGTGCCGCTCGGCGGCGTCGCCGTCTCCGGGAAGATCGCGGAGACCTTCGCCAGGCGCCCCTACCCCGGCGGCCTGACGTACTCGGGGCACCCGCTGGCCTGTGCGGCGGCCGTCGCGACGATCAACGTGATGGCCGAGGAGGGCATCGTCGCGAACGCGGCGGCGCTGGGCGCGTCGGTGCTCGAGCCGGGGCTGCGGGCGCTGGCCGAGCGGCACCCGAGCGTGGGCGAGGTGCGGGGCGTCGGCATGTTCTGGGCGCTCGAGCTGGTGCGCAGCCGCGAGACCCGGGAGCCGCTCGTGCCGTACAACGCGGCCGGTCAGGACAACGCGCCCATGGCGGCCTTCGCCGCGGCGGCGAAGAAGCAGGGCCTGTGGCCCTTCGTGAACATGAACCGGACGCACGTGGTACCGCCGTGCAACGCGAGCGAGGCGGAGCTGAAGGAGGGGCTGGCCGCACTCGACGCCGCACTGAGCGTCGCGGACGAGTACACCCGGTGACGAAGCGGCCGCTGTCACCACCGCTTTCACGACCACGTACGTCAAAGCTCCGAACGCGTAAGGTGGCGTGCTCGTATAGGTGAGCGAGCACCCACCCGCACGTGTGAGGAGAGCCCCCCGACCATGCCCGGCAACGGCGCCGTGACCCGCAGCACCCTGCGACAGCAGATCGCGGACGCGCTACGCGACGAGGTGCTGGCCGGACGGCTCCAGCCGGGGCGGGAATTCACCGTGAAGGAGATCGCGGAGCTGTACGGGGTCTCCGCGACGCCGGTCCGCGAGGCGCTGGTCGACCTGTCCGCCCAGGGGGTCCTGGACGCCGACCAGCACCGCGGCTTCCGGGTGCCGGAGTACACGGCGGCCGACCACCGGAACATGATCGACGCCCGCTCCCTGGTCACCGACGGCATGTTCCTGGCCCTCGTCGAGCGCCACGAGGGCTTCCGGAACCCGGAGGACGCCCGCACGGCGGCCGCCCTCGCCGTGGTGCGCCGGCGCGGCGAGGAGGCGCGGCGCGCCGCCGAGGCCGGTGACCTCACCGTGCTGATCGGCTACGACCTGCGCTTCTGGCGCGAGCTCAGCGTCGTCTTCGGCAACCCCTACCTGACGGACTTCCTGCACCGGCTGCGCGTGCAGTCCTGGGTCTGCACGGTGCAGCACCTGCGCCGCCGCACCGACCTGCGCGGCCGGCTGTGGTCCGGGCACACCGAACTGGTCGACGCCCTGGCCCGCCGGGACGCCGCGGCGGCCCGCTCGATGATCGCCGCGTACAACGCGCACTCCCTGGCCCTGATCGAGCGGCCGGCCGGCGAATGAGGCCCGGGGTGTGGGTAGGGGACCTGCACGAGGGGAGTCGGCCGGGTCCCGCACCGACTACGCTTCCCTGTCCACCCTGCCATGCTGTACGCGTGCTGATGCGAGGAGCCCTCTTTGGCCTGTGACCTGTGGCTGGTCCCGCTCGTCGACGTGTTGTGCCACACCCCGGACAACCCGTTCGCCGAGGAACTCGCGCAATACAACAAGGTGCTCACCGAGGCCGGGCTCCCACCGGTGCCCGTGTACCAGTACATGCCGGGCCTGTCCGGCGAGGTCGCCCCGGTGGCCGGCTTCGACTACGACGCGCTGCACTTCCTGCGCCGCGTCTACCTGCTCCAGATGTGCGGGCTGCCGGTGACCCCGGTGGACGCGCTGGGCGGGGACTACGAGCAGCTGCTGGAGATGTTCGAGTCGACGGCCCAGCAGTCCCATCTCGTCTGGCACTACGACCACGCCGGCGCGTACGTCCCGGTGGACTTCCCCAACCCGCTCTCCAACGACGAGCTGCTGGCCGGCGGCGGGCCGCTGGGCTCCTCCCAGACCCTGCTGCGGGAGCTGGAGTTCGTCGCCCCGTCGATCGGCATCGACCCGGCCAACCCGCCGGCGCCCCCGGAGCCGCCCCGGGCGCCGACGGAGCTGGAGGAGCCGGCCGTCGCCGCGCCGTACGACCCCAGCCCGTTCGCCCGCGAACGGCACGTCTGGCTGGGACTGCACGCGGCGGCGACGCGGAGCCTGGCCCAGGGCTCGATGATCGTCTTCAGCTGAACCGGTCCCGTGCGGAACCGCGGAGAGCCCACGGGCCGGTCAAGGACTTTCATGTCCTTGACCGGCCCGACGGGAGCCGCGCACGGGGGCTCTACAGGAACGAGTTGATCTCGATCGTCTCGGTCCGGCCCGGGCCGACGCCGATCGCGGAGATCGGGGCGCCGGACATCTCCTCCAGCGCCTTGACGTAGTTCTGGGCGTTCTTCGGCAGGTCGGAGAAGGACTTCGCCTTGGTGATGTCCTCGGACCAGCCGGGCAGGGTCTCGTAGACCGGCTTGGCGTGGTGGAAGTCGGTCTGCGAGTACGGCAGTTCCTCCACCCGCCTGCCGTCGATCTCGTAGGCCACGCAGACCGGGATCTGCTCCCAGCCGGTCAGCACGTCCAGCTTGGTGAGGAAGAAGTCGGTCAGGCCGTTCACGCGGGTGGCGTAGCGGGCGATGACCGCGTCGAACCAGCCGCAGCGCCGGTCACGGCCCGTGGTGACGCCCCGCTCGCCGCCGATGCGGCGCAGCGCCTCGCCGTCCTCGTCGAACAGCTCGGTCGGGAAGGGGCCGGCGCCGACGCGGGTGGTGTACGCCTTCAGGATGCCGATGACCCGGCTGATCTTCGTCGGGCCGACACCGGCGCCGGTGCAGGCGCCGCCGGCCGTGGGGTTGCTGGAGGTGACGAACGGATACGTACCGTGGTCGATGTCCAGCAGCGTGCCCTGGCCGCCCTCGAAGAGGACGACCTTGTTCTCCTCCAGGGCCTGGTTCAGGACCAGGACCGTGTCGGAGACGTACGGCGCGAGCTTCTCGGCGTAGCCCAGCAGTTCCTCGACCACCTGGCCGACGGCGATCGCGCGCCGGTTGTAGAGCTTGGTGAGGACCTGGTTCTTGACGTCGAGGGCCGCCTCGACCTTCTGGGTCAGGATCGACTCGTCGTACAGGTCCTGCACTCGGATGCCCACGCGGTTGATCTTGTCCGCGTAGGTCGGGCCGATGCCGCGCCCGGTCGTGCCGATCTTCCGCTTGCCGAGGAAACGCTCCGTCACCTTGTCCACCGTGACGTGGTACGGCGTGATGATGTGCGCGTTACCGCTGATGAGGAGCTTGGACGTGTCGACGCCTCGCTCGTTGAGTCCGCTCAGCTCGGAGAGCAGGACCGACGGGTCGACGACGACGCCGTTGCCGATGACCGGCGTACAGCCGGGCGAGAGGATTCCGGAAGGGAGCAGGTGCAGTGCGTACTTCTGGTCGCCGACGACGACCGTGTGGCCGGCGTTGTTGCCGCCCTGGTAACGCACCACATAATCCACGGAGCCACCGAGCAGGTCGGTGGCCTTTCCCTTGCCCTCGTCACCCCACTGAGCACCGAGCAGCACAAGTGCGGGCACGCGCGTACACCCCTTCCGGGCGGGGCATGTCCAAGGTCAGGGGCGCACGCGTAGGCTTCACCGCCGCGTACCACCGCGACCGTCGTTGGCCGCACAACCGTCGGACCGGATGCCCCGGAATAGACGAAGCCCCTGGCGCAATAGCGCAAGGGGCTCTTGCACAAAGATGCTACCCGAGGAAGCGAGGCAGGACCGAGGTGGCGACTTTCGCGACGTCCGATCAGCTGCTGGTGATCATCGATCCCCTCGCCCGGCGGACGGACGGTGAGGCGGTGCGGATCGCGAAAGACGTGCTCAGCGCGGGTGCGGCCACGAAGGTGTGCCTGCCGGACGACACCCAGGAATTCGCCCGGGCGCTCACCCGGCGGGGCTCGCGGCGGCCGGTGGTGGTGGGCGACGACCGAGCCCTGGTCCGGGCGGTGACCCTGCTGCACCGGCGGCGGGAGCTGGCCGGATGTGTGCTGTCCATGGTGCCGGTGGGCGGTTCCCTGGCCCTGGCCGAGACGCTGGGCCTGCCGACGGGTGCCGTCGCGGGGGCGCGGACGGTGCTGGACGGCGTGGAGCGGCGCATGGACCTGCTGGTCGACGAGAGCGACGGTGTGGTGCTGGGCGCGTTGCGGATCCCACCGGCCCCCGCGCGGGAGGCCGCGGCGGCGGAGCCGGTGGCACCGGCCTCCGGGCGGCCGGGGCTGCGCACGAGGTACCGGTCCCTGGTGCGCACCCTCGCGGCCCGCCCCGCCCGGCTCACCACCGTCCCCGCGCCCGGCCCGTCCCGGCTGCGGGTGGAGGTCGACGGGGAGACCGTCATCGGCCTGGAGCAGCCCCTGGAGGCGGTCTCGGTGACCCCGGGCGCGGCCGGGGTGGCCGACGTGGAGGTGCGCCCGCTGTCGGTGGGCGCGGAGGCCTCCCCGCTGCTGGCGTCCGGGAGGACGGTCACGGTCACCGGGACGGACTTCCGCTACCGGGCGGACGCGGGGGTGTCGGGGCCGGTGCGCAGGCGGACCTGGCGGGTGGTGGAGGGGGCCTGGGGGCTGACGGTGCCTTCAGGATGAGGCGGGGGCGTGGAAGCCGGTGGTGTCGAGCGTGCAGCCGATGGGATCCGGGATGTACAGCTTCTCGCCGAACGACGTGGTGCGCCGCCCCTGGTATCCCTTGGGCGTCGGCTCCCAGAAGAGAGGGCGTAACTGATCGCAGACCATGTCCATCACGTCGGCGTAGTAGGCCTTTGACCACGGCGACACGACGATGCTCCCCCTGATGATCTCGGCCTTGTAGCCGTCGGGCACGTTCAGCTCATCGAGGAGGTCCAGGAGCTCTTCGAAGCCGTTGCGGGGCTCTGCATCGCTTGTCACCGGTCCCTCTGTCATCAACGTCATGACGCGCCCTCCCTCGGATGCAGACCAGCCACACCAGGGAGCAGCTGAGCGATCACCCGTCCGGACGCGCTCTCAGTGACCGGCGTCAGCGGCCGAAGGTCCGTTCCCGATGGGCGCGCCAGCGTTCCATCATCTCGGCGACGTCCTTCTCGACGAACTCGAAGAAGGCCAGCGTCTCGGCCAGCCGGCGCCCCGCCGGGGTGGCCGGACCCAGCTGGGCCACGCCCTCCCGCAGCGCCTCCTCCCAGCGCTTGATGATCGCCTCGCGGTTGGTGAGCGCCTCGTACCACTGGTCGCTGTGCACGCGGTAGCGCTCCCGCCGGGAACCGGGCTCCCGCTCCCGGGAGACCAGGTGCACCTGGGCGAGGTAGCGCACGGCGCCGGAGACGGCCGCGGGGCTGATCCTGAGCCGCTCGCCGAGTTCGGCGGAGGTCAGGGTGCCGGTGTCGGAGGCGAGGAGCGCGGCGAAGACCCGGGCGGGCATCCGGGGCACACCAGCCTCGACGAGCTGCGCCGCGAAGTGCTCCACGAACCGGGAGACCGACTCGGGGTCCCGCTCCACCTCTTCCGTCATCCCACCAGCCTAACCAGCCATTCGGAACTTCGGTAACTTCACAAATTTCTGAAAGAAGCGTACGTTCGGTGTCATGACGAAGGCAATCACCGTCTCCGGGCTGCACAAGTCCTTCGGCCGCACGCACGCCCTGGACGGCCTCGACCTGGACGTCGAGACCGGCGAGGTGCACGGCTTCCTCGGCCCCAACGGCGCCGGCAAGTCCACCACCATCCGGGTCCTGCTCGGCCTGCTGCGCGCCGACGCGGGCGCCGCGCGGGTGCTGGGCCACGACCCGTGGGCCGACGCGGTCGAGGCGCACCGCCGGATCGCCTACGTGCCCGGGGACGTGACCCTGTGGCGCAACCTCTCCGGCGGCGAGGTCATCGACCTCTACGGCAGGCTCCGCGGGGGACTCGACCCGCGACGCCGGGCGGAGCTGATCGACCGCTTCGAACTCGACCCCACTCGCAAGGGCCGCACCTACTCCAAGGGCAACCGGCAGAAGGTCGCCCTGGTCGCCGCCTTCGCCTCGGACGCCGACCTGCTCATCCTCGACGAACCGACCTCCGGCCTCGACCCGCTGATGGAGGAGGTCTTCCAGCGCTGCGTGGCTCAGGAACGGGACCGGGGCCGCACCGTCCTGCTCTCCTCGCACATCCTCAGCGAGGTCGAGGAACTCTGCGACCGGGTGAGCATCATCCGCAAGGGCCGCACGGTCGAGACCGGTTCGCTCGCCGACCTGCGCCACCTCACCCGCACCAGCGTCACCGCCGAACTCGCGGGCCCGCCGAACGGGCTGGCACGGCTGCCGGGCGTGCACGACCTCGACGTCCAGGGGCGGCGGGTGCGGTTGCAGGTCGACACCGACAAACTCGACGCCGTGCTGCGCTCGCTGACCGCGTCGGGCGTACGGTCGCTGACGTCGACGCCGCCGACGCTGGAGGAACTCTTCCTGCGGCACTACCAGGACGAGGGACAGAGCGAGGGCCGGGACGCGGGCCGGGGCGCGAACCTGGGCGAGGACCTGGGCGAGGTGGCCCGATGAGCACGCTCACCGGCACCGGCACGCTGGTCCGCTTCGCCCTGCGCCGCGACCGGGTGACGATCCCGGTCTGGATCGCGGTGAACGCCCTGATGGTCCTCTCCATGCCGAACACCCTCGAGGGCCTGTACGGCACCCCGGCCGAACGCGCCGACCTGGCGCGGCAGATGAACACCAACGCCTCCTTCCGCACCCTGGTCGGCCCGGTCTTCGACACCTCGGTCGGCGCGCTGACCGCCTGGCGCGTCGGCGTGTACGCGGGAGTGCTGGCCGCCGTGACGAGCCTGCTCGTCGTCGTCCGCCACACCCGGGACGAGGAGGAGAGCGGCCGGCAGGAACTGGTGGCGTCGGGCATGGTGGGCCGCCGGGCCTCCCTGACGGCGGCGCTGCTCACGGCGGCGGTGGCGAACGCCGTCCTGGCCCTGCTGGTGACGGCGGGCCTGGCCGGCCGGGGCGGGCCCGGGGCGCTCGCCCTCGGCCTCGGTCTCGCCGCCGTGGGCATGGTCTTCGCCACCACGGCGGCGATCCTCGCCCAGCTGACCGAGAGCGCCCGCCTGGCGCGGGGCCTGACGGCGGCGGTGCTGGGGGCCGCCTTCGTCCTGCGCGCGGCGGGCGACGCGGGGACGGACGGGGGTACCTCGGTACTGACCTGGCTGTCGCCGCTGGGCTGGCTGGAGAACCTGCGGCCCTTCGCCGGCGAACGCTGGTGGGTGCTGCTGCTGTTCGCCGCGGCGGCCCTCGCGCAAGGCGCGGTGGCGTACGCCCTCGCCGGCCGCCGCGACCTGGGCATGAGCTTCCTGCCCACCCGGCCGGGGCCGCCCGCCGGCCGGCTGGGCTCGGCGGCCGCGCTGGCCTGGCGGCTGCAGCGGGGCGGCGTGCTCGGCTGGTGCGCCGGCTTCTTCCTCGCCGGGGTGGTGTACGGGGGGATCACGGACGGCGCGGCCGACCTGGTCCGCGGCAACGGCAAGGCGCGGGAGGTCTTCGAGCGGATGGGCGGGCACAGCGGCCTCACGGACGCGTTCCTCGCCTCGATGACCGGGATGCTCGGCATGATCGCCGCCCTGTACGTCGTGGCGTCGGTGCTGCGGCTGCACGGCGAGGAGACCTCGGGGCGCGCCGAACCGGTGCTGGCCGGTGCGGTCGGCCGGCTCCGCTGGGCGGCCGGCCACCTCGTGCCCGCCTTCGCCGGAGCCGCGCTGATCATGCTCCTGGCGGGTCTCGGCCTCGCGGCCGGCTACGGCAAGGAGACCGGCCCGGTCCTGGGCGCGTGCCTGGTGCAGCTGCCGGCGGTGTGGGTGGTCGGCGGGGTGGCGGTGCTGCTCTACGGGGTGGTGCCGAGGGCGGCCACGGCGGCCTGGGGCGTGGCCGTCGCCGTGCTGCTGATCGGGTGGGTGGGCCCGGCCCTGGACGCGCCCCAGGCGGTCCTGGACCTGTCCCCGTTCGGGCACCTGCCGAAGCTGCCCGGAGGCGACATGGCGTGGGCGCCGGTGCTCGCCCTGCTGGGGCTGGCGGTGGTGCTGGTGACCGCCGGGCTGGCGGGCCTCAGGCGGCGTGACATGACCGCCTGAGGCCCGCGCCCGCGTCACCCCACCTCCACGCTCAGTCCCTCCAGCCCCCGGATCACGAAGTTCGGCTTGCGCTTCGGCTCGGCCGTCGGCCGCAGCGTCGGTGCCTTCTCCAGCAGCGCCGTCATCGAGGCGGCGAGCTCGATACGGGCGAGGGGCGCGCCGATGCAGTAGTGGATACCGGCGCTGAAGGAGATGTGCGGGTTGTCCGCGCGGGTCAGGTCCAGCCGTCCGGGGTCGGCGAAGACGGCCGGGTCGTGGTTGGCGGAGCCGAAGAGCATGGCGATCTCGGCGCCCCTCGGGATCGTCGTGCCGTCGATCTCGATCTCGTCCAGGACCCAGCGTTCGAAGAGCTGGAGGGGGGTGTCGTAGCGCATCAGCTCTTCTACGGCGGACGGGACCAGGGAGTGGTCCGCGCGCAGGGCGGCCAGCTGGTCCGGGTTGCGGAACAGGGCCCACCAGCCGTTCACGGTGGCGTTGACGGTGGCCTCGTGGCCGGCGTTGAGCAGCAGCACCGCCGTGGAGATCATCTCCTGCTCGGTCAGCCGGTCGTCCTCGTCGTGCGCCGCGATCAGGCCGGAGACGAGGTCGTCGCCGGGCTCCTTGCGGCGGGCCGCGATCAGCTCCCTGAGGTAGTCGGAGAACTCGACGGACGCCCGCACGGCCCTCGCCGCCGTCTCCTCGGACGGGTTCAGCTCGTACATCCCGCAGATCTCCGCCGACCAGGGCCGCAGCGGGGCCCGGTCGGACTCCGGGATGCCCAGCATCTCGGCGATCACGGCGACCGGCAGCGGCTCGGCCACGTCCGTCAGCAGGTCGCCGCCGCCCGCCTCGACCAGGGCGGACACCAGGTCCTGCGCCAGGCCGTGCACGTAGGGCCTGAGCCGTTCCACCGTGCGCGGGGTGAACGCCTTCGACACCAGGCGCCGGATCCGGGTGTGGTCCGGCGGTTCGAGGTCGAGCATGCCGTGGTCGTTCAGGACGTGGAACGGCTCGTGCTCCGGAGGCGGCGCGGTGCGGCCGAACTCCTCGTGGGTGAACCGGTGCTGGTACGTCCGTCCCAGCCGGCGGTCCCGCAGCAGCGCCGAGACGTCCGCGTGGTGCGGGACCAGCCACTGGTCGCTGGGCTCGTAGTAGACCGCCCGGCCCCTCCCCCGCAGCTCGGCGTAGGCCGGGTACGGGTCGGACACGAACGCCGGGTCCCAGGGGTCGAACGCGAGGTCGTCAGCAGCTGCCATGAGCGGACGCTAGCCCGGCACGGGGCCCGCTGACCAGGGGGTCGGGGACCCGGCCACCGGGCCCGGCACCACGCCCGCCCCTCCCCACCCGGGCGGGTGACACGGAACAGCGGCCCCGCCCCTGACCCCGCCCAGAAGGACGCCTCGGCACGGCAGCCGGCCGACGGGGTGCGGGTGGTGGCCGCCGGTGAGGCCCTCCTGGCCCCCTCGGTCACCAGAGGGCTGATCACGGAGTTCTCCCGGCTCGCCCGGGCCCCGCGCCCGGCGGCGGCGGGCCCGGCCGCCTACGGGGACCTGACGGAACGCGAGACGGAGGTACTCGTCCGGCGGAGGTGGGGCCGGGTGCCGCCGGGTACGGGCGTGAGCGGGCGCGGCACGGTGCTGTGCGGCGGACCGCGTCACCCTGTGGGTCACCCCGCGCGTCACCCGCGTGTCACCACGCCAGCTGCACGATCTCCTCCGCGACCACCGCGCAGGCGTCCGCCGCCGGGTCGATCAGCGGGAAGTGGCCGACGTCCTCCAGCAGGGTCAGGCCCACCACCTCGCCCGCCTTCGCCGCCGCGTCCGCGTACGCCTCGGCGACCGGCTGCGGGACGACCAGGTCCGTGCGGCCCTGGACGAGCGTGGTCGCGATGCCGGTGGGCAGCAGCAGAGCGGGGTCGGCGTACGGCCTGCGCTCGGCGAACTTCTCTTCGCCGCCGAGGAGTTGGAGTGCCGCGTTGCCGCAGACCTCCAGTTTCCCGGCGACCGCGAAGTCCGCGATCGGGGCGAGGGCGACCACGCCGCGCAGCGGGGCGGGGCCGTCGGTGCGCCAGGGGGCGCCGGCGGGCAGGACGTGACGCGCCGCCGCCCACAGGGCCAGGTGACCGCCCGCCGAGTGGCCGGTGAGCACCATGCGGCGGGGGTCGGCCTGGGGAAGTGCCTCGCGGACGAGCGCGGGCAGCGCGTCCAGGGCCGCGGCGACGTCGTCGAACGTGTCCGGCCAGCGTCCGGCGACCGGGCCGGCCTCGCCGCCCTGCGCCGGGGTCGCGCCGCCGCGGCGGTACTCCACGTTGGCGACGGCGAAGCCCCTGCGGGCCAGGAAGCCGGCGAACGGGGTGATGTGGCGGCGGTCGTAGGCGGCGCGCCAGGCTCCGCCGTGCAGGACGACGACCAGGGGGGCCGGGCCGCCGGGGCCGCTCACGCCGCGCGGCGCGTAGAAGTCGATCACCTGGTCGGGGTGGCCGCCGTAGGGGCGGGTGGCGTCGGGGTCGACGGACGGGTGCGAGAAGGCCGACTCCTCCTCGGCGGCGGCGCGGGATGCTGCGACGGCGTCGTCCGGCATGCTCCAACCTCTCAGCGGCGTAACGGGGTTTGGCGGATCAGGTGTCGAATCGGCCGTTGGCGGGGACGGTATCAGGCCGGTGACGTGCCATGTCACGCTCGGTGAGGATAAACGGTTCTGCGCCGGGTGGGGGCCGGGGCCGCGGCTTCCCGCCCCCGCCGCCCAGGCCCGTCCCAGGGACTCCGCCCCCGCACCCCGCCGGGGCTCCGCCCCGGACCCCGTCAGCCCGAACGGGCTCGTCCTCGAACTCCCCCGGAAGGGGCGCCCCCAGACAGGCTGAAGGGGGTGGGCACAGGCCCGGCGGCGGACACCGTCACGCCATGAGGACGTCCCCCAGTACCCGGGCCGCCCGCTCCACGTCCGCGAAGCTCACGTACAGCGGGGTGAAGCCGAAGCGGAGGACGTCGGGGTGGCGGAAGTCGCCCACGACACCGCGCTCGATGAGGCGGCGCATCACCTCCCCGGCGTCGTCGCAGCGCAGCGCGATCTGGCTGCCGCGCTCCTCGTGACGTACCGGGGTGAGGGACTCGACGCGGCCCGGCGGGACGTACGCCGTGACGCACTCCAGGAAGAAGTCGGTCAGGGCGAGGGACTTGGCCCGTACGGCCGGCACCGACACGTCCTCCCAGACCTCCAGCGCCGCCTCCAGGGCCAGCATCGACAGGATGTCCGGCGTGCCGACACGGCCGCGCGGCGCGCCCGCCGCCGGCTCGTAGGCGGAGCGCATGCCGAAGGGCTCGGCGTGCGAGTTCCAGCCGGGGAGGGGGGAGTCGAAGCGGGGCTGCAGATCCTGGCGGACGTACAGGAACGCCGGTGAACCCGGGCCGCCGTTCAGGTACTTGTAGGTGCAGCCGACCGCCAGGTCCACCCCGTGCTCGTCCAGGCCCACCTCCAGCGCGCCCGCGCTGTGGCACAGGTCCCAGACCGCGAGCGCGCCGGACGCGTGGATCGCCGCCGTGAGGGAGGGCAGGTCGTGCAGGCGGCCGGTGCGGTAGTCGACCTGGTTGAGCAGGACCGCCGCCGTACGGCCGCCCAGCGCGCCCGGCACCTCCGCGGGGGTCACCGCGCGCAGGGTGCTGCCGGTGAGGCGGGCCGCCGACTCGGCGATGTAGCCGTCCGTGGGGAAGGTCGTCGCGTCGACCAGGATCTCGTCGCGGTCCTCGCCCGCCATCCGTACGGCCGCCACGAGTGCCTTGAAGACGTTGACGCTGGTGGAGTCGCCCACCACGATCTGGCCCGGCGCCGCGCCCACCAGCGGGGCGATCCGGTCACCGATCCGCTCCGGTGCCGTCCACCAGCCGCTCTCCGTCCAGGAGCGGATGCGCAGCTCGCCCCACTCCCGGCGGATCACGTCGTCCAGCCGGGCGGGTACGTGGGCGGGCAGCGCGCCCAGTGAGTTCCCGTCCAGGTACGTGACGTCGTCGAGCGCGAAGCGGGACCTGACGGCGGCCAGGTCGTCCGCCGCGTCCAGTTTCTCCGCCCGTGCGGTCAGCTCAGACATGGGACCTCGCCGTCCACAGCTCGGGGAAGACGTTCTTCTGCGCGCGCTTCTCCAGCCAGGCCACGCCCGCCGAGCCGCCGGTGCCGGGCTTGGCGCCCATGGCGCGGCGGGTGGCGACCAGGTGGTCGTTGCGCCAGCGCCAGACCAGTTCGGCCACGTCGCTCAGCGCCTCCCCGAGCCGGGCGAGTTCGGCGCCCTGGTCGCCGGAGTAGATCGCGGCCCAGGCCTGCTCGACGGCGTCCGAGGGCTCGTAGCGCAGCGACACGTCCCGGTCGAGGACGGCCGCGGGGATCTCGTACCCGCGACGGGCCAGCAGCCGCAGCACCTCGTCGTAGAGGCCCGGCTCGTGCAGGGCCTTCTCCAGTTCGGCGTGCACGCGCGGCGCTCCCCGGTGCGGGACGAGCATCGACGCGGACTTCTCACCGAGCAGGAACTCCATGCGGCGGTACATCGCCGACTGGAACCCGGAGCCCTCGCCGAGGGCGGAGCGGTAGGAGTTGAACTGCGCCGGGGTGAGCTGACCGAGCGGCTTCCAGGAGGCGTTGAGCGCCTCCAGCTGGCGGACGGAACGCTTCAGCGCGTCGATCGCGACCGGCACCCGGTCCTCGCGGAGCGCCCTGGCGGCGGTCTCCCACTCGTGGACGATGACGGTGAACCACAGTTCCATCACCTGGGTGGTGACCAGGAAGACCATCTCTCCGGGGTCGTCGGAGAGGGTGTGCTGGAGGTGGGTGAGCACGTCCGCCTTGACGTAGTCCTCGTACGGCGTCGTACCCGCGAAGTCGAGATGCGGGGTCTCGGGCTCAAGGGCCTCGGGGGGCTTTTGGGAGGTCTGGTGAGCCTGTTGGGACATCGCTGTCTCCTGTTGTTACTCAGGGTAGCGGTCCGCCCCTGCCGATGCCGGCACGGGGGCCCCGGTCCCCGAACCGCATCTTGCGTGATACCTCCGGGTACGGCAAGGCCCGTCCGCTGCGGGACGGGCCACACCGTGGCCTCAGCAAGGCCTCGGCCGAGGGCTCAGCGAGGGCTCAGCCGAGGGTCTGGGCCGCCGTCGGGGAGGAGTCCTTCAGGAACTGCGTGCAGCGCTCGTACTCCTCCTGCTCGCCGATCGACTGCGCCGCGCGGGCGAGGGCGTGCAGGGCGCGCAGGAAGCCACGATTGGGCTCATGCTCCCAGGGGACCGGCCCGTGGCCCTTCCAGCCGCCCCGGCGCAGCGAGTCCAGGCCCCGGTGGTAGCCCGTACGGGCGTACGCGTACGACTCGACGACCGAGCCCCGCTCGAAGGCGTCGTCGGCCAGCTGGGCCCAGGCGAGCGACGAGGTGGGGTACCGGGCGGCGACGTCCGCCGGCGCGGTGCCCTGGGCGAGGAGCTCACGGGGCTCCGGGTCGTCGGGGAGGTGCGTGGGGGGCGGGCCCCCGAGGAGGTTCTCGTGGATGCTCATGGGGTCCAGTCTGTCGCACGGCGGCCCGCGGCTACGCCCGGCGGTCGCCGCGCTCCAGCGGCGGTGCCGTCACCCAGCCGTGTGTCCGGCATTCGGGGCGGCGGCAGCCCGGTCCGGGGCGGCGTACGAAGGCGAGGGCCAGCGCCGCCCCGGCCACCAGCACGCCGGCGCAGACCGGCATGGCCCTGCGGAAGGCCGCGTCGAAGGCGGCCGCCGAGCGGTAGGCCTCCGGGCCCATCCCGGCCAGCAGCGGCAGCGCGGCCACCGCGATCAGTCCCGCCGCCCGTGCCGCGGCGTTGTTGATGCCGCTGGCCAGGCCCGCCCGGGCGGTGTCCACGGAGGCCAGCACGGTGGCCGTGAGCGGGGCGACCAGGGTGACCATGCCGGCGCCCATGACCAGCAGCGCGGGCAGCACGTCCGTCACGTAGTCCGCGTCCGGGCCCACCCGCAGCATCAGCAGCATCGCCGCCGCGCACAGCAGGGGCCCGGCGGTGAGCGGGAGGCGGGGCCCGATCCGGTCGGCGAGGGCGCCGGAGCGGGCCGAGAACAGCAGCATCAGGGCGGTCGTCGGCAGCAGGGAGACACCGGCCTGGAGGGGCGAGTAGCCGGACACGACCTGGAGCTGGAGGGCGGTCAGGAAGAAGAAGCCGCCGAAGGCCGCGTAGACGCAGAGAGTCACCAGGTTGACCGCGGTGAACTGGCGGGAGGCGAAGACGTCGAGCGGCAGCATCGGGTCGGGGCGGCGCTTCTCGACGTGCCAGAAGGCGACCGCGGCCAGCAGCCCCGCCACCGCCGCGAGGGCGACGGCCGGTGAGCCGCCGCGGGCCTCGATCAGCGCGTACGTCACCAGGGCCAGGGCCAGCGCGCCCAGCACGGCGCCGAGCACGTCGAAGGGGCCGTGCGCACGGTCTTCCCCGGCGGACTCCGGTACGTGCCGCAGGGCGACCGGCGCGCACAGCAGCGCCAGCGGGACGTTCAGCAGGAACACCCAGCGCCAGCCGGGGCCGGAGACCAGCCAGCCGCCCAGGAACGGGCCGACGGCCGCCCCGATCCCGCCGAAACCGGACCACAGGCCGATCGCCCTCCCCCGGTCGTCGGGGTGGAAGGACGCCTGGATCAGGGCGAGGGAGCCGGGGGTGAGCAGCGCCCCGCCGACGCCCTGCAGGGCACGGGCCGCGATCAGGACGCCCGGGGTCGGGGCGAGTCCGCACAGCAGGGACGCCGCGGCGAACCAGACCACGCCGATCACGAAGACCTTCCGGCGGCCGTAGCGGTCGCCGAGGGAGCCGCCGAGCAGGATCAGCCCGGCCAGCGTCACCATGTACGCGTTGACCGTCCACTGGAGGGCGGCGAGGCTCGCGCCGAGGTCGCGGCCGATGGTCGGGAGCGCCACGTTGACGACGGTCGAGTCCAGCATGGCCATGCTGGAGCCGAGGACGGTGGTGAGCAGGATCCACCTGCCCTGCGGGGAGGCGAGCCGGACTTCGGGCATGGCCCCGGGTATTTCGGGCATGGCCCCAGGTATACAGCGGGTCCGGCGCCGTAGACAGACGCCGGACCCACCGGAAGACACCGTCGCCGGTTACTTGATCCTGTTGCCCGCGGACCGCAGGTTCTGCGTGGCCTCCACGACGCGCGCGGCCATGCCCGCCTCGGCCAGCTTGCCCCAGGTGCGCGGGTCGTAGGTCTTCTTGTTGCCGACCTCGCCGTCGACCTTCAGGACGCCGTCGTAGTTCCTGAACATGTGGTCGGCGACGGGACGCGTGAAGGCGTACTGCGTGTCCGTGTCGATGTTCATCTTGACGACGCCGTTCTCCAGCGCGGTGCGGATCTCCTCCTCCGTGGAGCCGGAGCCGCCGTGGAAGACGAAGTCGAACGGCTGGGAACCGGCCGGCTTGCCGTACCGGGCGGCGACGCCCTCGTTCAGCTCCTTGAGCAGGTCGGGGCGGAGCACCACGTTGCCCGGCTTGTACACGCCGTGCACGTTGCCGAAGGAGGCGGCCAGCAGGTAACGGCCTTTGTCGCCCAGGCCGAGCGCCTCGGCGGTGCGGATCGCGTCCTCCACCGTGGTGTACAGGGAGTCGTTGATCTCGTGGGAGACGCCGTCCTCCTCGCCGCCGGTCGGGGTGATCTCGACCTCGAGGATGATCTTCGCGGCGGCGGCGCGGGCCAGCAGCTCCTGGGCGATCTCCAGGTTGTCGGCGAGGGTCTCGGCGGAGCCGTCCCACATGTGGGACTGGAAGAGCGGGCCCAGACCGGCCTTGACGCGCTTCTCGGAGAGCGCGATCAGCGGACGTACGTACCCGTCGAGCTTGTCCTTGGGACAGTGGTCCGTGTGCAGGGCGACGGTGACCGGGTACTTCTCGGCGACGATGTGCGCGAACTCGGCCAGCGCCACCGCGCCGGTGACCATGTCCTTGTCGTACTGGCCGCCCAGGAACTCGGCGCCACCCGTGGAGATCTGGATGATGCCGTCGCTCTCCGCCTCCGCGAAACCGCGCAGGGCCGCGTGCAGGGTCTGGGAGGAGGTCACGTTGATGGCCGGGTAGGCGAACTTGCCTGCCTTCGCCCGGTCGAGCATCTCGTTGTAGACCTCGGGGGTTGCGATGGGCATCTGTCCGCTCCTTGTATGTGCGGGTTGCGTTCTGCGATTACGGCCCTGACCTAGGGAGTGACGTCATCGTCGGGGCCATCCTTGCAGACTGGACGGGATTCTTCGGACACCCTGTCCAGCCTGTGGATAACCCGGTCAGTCGAGGCCCAGGTCGTCCTTCGAGTAGGCGTACAGGTACGGCACCCCGGCCTGCTCGGCGATGGCCTCGGCGGCACCCGTCGCCCGGTCCACGATGGTCGCCACGGCCACGACCTCCGCGCCGGCCTCGCGCAGCGCCTCGACAGCGGTGAGCACCGAGCCGCCCGTGGTGGACGTGTCCTCGACGGCGAGCACCCGGCGGCCCTCGACCTCGGTGCCCTCGATGCGGCGCTGCAGGCCGTGTGCCTTGCCCGCCTTGCGCACCACGAAGGCGTCGAGCGTCCTCCCGCGCGCGTGCGAGGCGTGCAGCATGGCCGTGGCCACCGGGTCGGCGCCCAGCGTGAGCCCGCCGACCGCCTCGAAGTCGAGGTCGGCGGTCAGGTCGAGCATGACCTGACCGACGAGCGGCGCGGCCACGCCGTCGAGGGTGATCCGGCGCAGGTCGACGTAGTAGTCGGCTTCCTTGCCCGACGACAGGGTCACCTTGCCGTGCACCACGGCCTTGTCCTTGATCTGCTGCAGCAGCTCGCCGCGAACGTCCGTCATGCCGGACAGCTTAAGGGCGCCGCCAGCGCCAGGTCGTCGTGGCCTCCAGCGGCTCCAGGGGCGTGACCAGGCGGGGGAGGGTGTTCAGGCCGTTGGGCGGGCCCGTCTGCGGCTCCACGCAGACCGCGGTCTCCTGCTCGTCGTAGACGACGACCCACTCCTCGCGGCTGGTCACCTTCAGCTCCAACTGGCCGGGCCAGGTGAGCGTGACGTCCACCCCGCCCGGCATCCCGAAGCAGTCGTCCCAGGGGCCCGGCTTCGGCTCGACGCGGTTGCCGGTGGGCAGGTGGTCGTCGCCGCGCTCCTCCTGCCAGGCGGGTGCGAAGTCGAGGCGCACGTCCTGGCCGCCCAGGTTCCGGTTGAACCACGGGTGCCAGCCGACCTGCGCCGGGAAGGACGAGTCGTACGTCTCCACGGACATGGTGAGCGTCAACGCGTCCTCGGCCAGCTTCACCGCCTGGGTGACCCGGGCCGGGAAGGGCCACGGCTCGAACAGGTCGTACGTGAGGACCGCCTCGCCGGCACCGGCCCGGGCGACACTCCAGGCGCCGTCCCGGGCGGTGCCGTGGATGGCGTGCGGCGGGGCGTTGAGCGGCATCCGGTGGACGGTGGCGCCGTCCAGGAAACGGCCCTCCCGGATCCGGCCGCACCAGGGGACCATCGGGAAGCACCCGAACCGGTCCCCCTGCCGGAGCAGCTCGAGACCGGCGACCTTCAGCCCGCCGACCCGGCCACCGTGGGCGGGCCGCAGGGTCACTTCCGCGTCACCCGCGGTCAGCGTGATGTCTTCTTTGCTCACGTGACGACCCTACTGGCGCGATCAAGAGGGCGTCCGGGGCCCTGGGCGGCGACGGACGGCGGCGGACGGTCAGCGTCGTCGGCGCAGTGCCCGGCCGACCACGATCGCCGACGCCAGCACCAGCGCCGCCGCCGGAGCGGCCCAGCGCAGCGTGGAGTTCACGGCGACGGTCTGCGGCGCCGGCACGGGGGCGTACCGGCCGCGCGGCGGCGCGTGGTCCACCTCCTCCGCGCTGCGCCCGATCATCGTCCGCCGCGCGTGAGCCGCCTCGGCGGGCGGCTCCTCCGGCTCGCCGAAGCCCTCGGTGCCGGTGTCGTCCTCGAGGCCGAGGCCCTCGTCGAGGCCGTCTTCGGCCGCGGGGGCGAGGGCGGGCGGCGGGATCTCGGTATCAGGGACGGGAGGCGGTACGGGGCTGTCCGCGGCGGCGGTCCCCTCTCCCGCGGACTGCGCGCCGGATTCCGGCTCGGCTCCTGGTTCCGGCTCGGGTCCTGGTTCCGGCTCCGCGCCCAGCGCCTCCACGCAGCGGTTCAGCAGCCGCAGCGCCGCCGAGGCCACCGCGTCCCGCGGCAGTTCCGCGACGCGGCCGTCCCCGGTGGCGGTGCCGTGCACGGTGACGGTGGTGCCGTCGTCGGTCTCGCTGAGCCGGAGGGCGAGGACGAGGGTGACCGAGCCCGTGCCGCGGGTCTCGGTCGCGTCGCCCTCGACGACGTACGCGCCGTCCTGCCCGGGCGCGACCCGCAGCGAGCCGCGGTAGGTGATGGAGTGGCTGCCGATGCGCACCTTCAGCCGCCCGGCGACGGGTTCGGCCCCGGCGTCCTGCTGGAGCCCGGGAATCGCCCGGGCGACGCACGCGGGATCGGCGAGCGCCTCCCTCAGCCGCTCGGCCGGAACCGGAAGGAAGACCTCGTGCTCCATGTCGGCTGAGCCTACCCAGGTGCGGCCGGTGCGTACCCTCCCCGACGACACGTCAGTAGCGCGGATGCACCAACGCCGACGCGGGCGGCGGCGAGTCCGGGACCGAAGGGCCGGCGGACCGGCGAGCGGGCCGGGCCGTGCGGCGAGGGGCCGCTCGCCGGGCAGCGGCTCTGGCGACGAGGGCGCACCAGCGGACGCCGTCCCGGCCGGCGGGGACCAAGGGGATCGGCGGCACGGTCGTTCGGGTGCCGGCATTTCGGCGTCGTCCGGCAGCACGGCCGCGCAGGCGGCGCGCGGCGCGTCAGTAGCGCGGGTGCACCAACGTGGACGCCGGCAGCCCCGTGACCCGCGTACGGGCCGCCGAGCGGGCGGCGGCGGCCAGGCCGGCCGCGGTGAGGGTGTGCGGGCCCGGCCGGGCGGAGCCCAGGCGCAGGGCGGGTGGGGTGCTGCCCGGTGCGGCCAGCAGGAAGCCCCAGTCGTGCGGGGCGTGGAAGGCGCCGGCGGAGCGGTCGGGGCCGGCCGCGAGGCCGGGGTCGTGGCCGGGGACGCGGTAGGGGCTGGTGGCGAGGCCGGCCGCGCGGAGCGTCGACGCCACCGTCCAGAAGACCCTGGTCCGGCCGGAGACCGGGCCGGCGTGCACGACCAGGCGGGCGCCCGGTGCCAGGGCCCGGCGGGCCAGGCCGTAGAACTCCAGGGAGTACAGCTTGGTGCTGGCCGTGATGCCGGGGTCGGGGAGGTCCGCGATCACCACGTCGTACGCCGCCCGAGGCGCCTCGCGCAGCCAGTGGAAGGCGTCCGCGGTGGTGGTGTGGACGCGGGCGTCGTCGTACACGTGCCCGTTCAGCCGGGACAGGGCGGGGTCGTGGCGGGCGAGGCGGAGCAGGCCGGCGTCGAGTTCGACGACGTCCACGCGGCGCACGCCCGGGTGGCGCAGCACCTCGCGGGCGGCCAGCCCGTCGCCGCCGCCGAGGATCAGCACGCGCGCGTGGGGGCCGGTCATCGCCGGGTCGACGAGGGCTTGGTGGTAGCGCTGCTCGTCGCGGCCGCCGACCCGCAGCCGGCCGTCCAGGAAGAGGTCGAGCGGGCGGCCGCGCGTGCCGCCGGTCAGGACGATCTCCTGGACGCCGGTCTGGAGGGCGACGCGCACGTCCGGGCCGTACACCGCGTGCCGGGCCGCCCGTTCGAAGTCGTCGACGAGGACGGCGGCGGAGGCGAGGACCACGAGGACGGTGAGGTTGGCGAGCAGCAGCAGCCAGCGGGCCCGGCGGGTCAAATCGCGCCGGAACAGGCCGAGCACCAGTGCGCCGCCGGCCACCACGTTGACCGTGCCGGTGAGCAGCGTGCCGGTCAGCTGGCCCAGCCGGGGCAGCAGCAGGAAGGGGAAGGCCAGGCCCCCGACGAGGGCGCCGACGTAGTCCGCCGCGAACAGGTCGGCCACCGCGCCGCCCGCGTCCTGGCGGCGGATGCGCTGGATCAGCTCCATCAGCAGCGGGACCTCGGCGCCGATCAGCAGGCCGATGGTGAGCGAGAAGGCGACCAGGAGGCAGCGCGGGCCGTCGGCCCACAGGCCGCCCCAGTCGCCGGTCCAGGCGAAGACCGCGTACAGCGCCATCGCGCTGCAGCCGCCGATCAGCGCGAGGGCCGCCTCCACGGCGCCGAAGCCGGCGGCGGCGAGCGGGCGCAGCCGCTTCGCGGCGAGGGAGCCGATGCCCATCGCGAAGACCATCACGGACAGCACCACGGAGGCCTGGGTGACCGAGTCGCCCATCAAGTAGGAGGCGATGGCGACCAGTTCGAGTTCGTACACGAGTCCGCAGGCCGCACAGACGAAGACGCCCGCGAGGACCAGGAAGCGTCCGGTCCCCGGCCGGACGGGAAGCCGCGCGGGCGCACCCCAGGACGGCGGTGCGCCGGGCGGGGCGGGCGCGTGCGGTTCGATCACGCTGCGACGTTACGTCACCGGTGCGGTGCTCATCGTCACCCACACGCCTGGAACTCCGCGACACGCGGGCGGTGGTTCACCCGGCCGTCCGGCGGCGCGCCGGCACTCGTACCCCCACCCTCGTCCGGGTCGCCACCAGTTGGCCGTCCTGCGGGTAGGCGTGCCAGGTGCGCCAGTGCACCTGGCCCTCGTGGTGCTGGGCCAGCAGGGCGGTGAAGGCGTGCGGGCTGCCGGGGAAGACGCCGGCCAGGCCGTGGGGGTGGTCGGAGACCAGGGCCAGCAACTCCTGTGCGCGGCCCGCGAAGGAGCCGGGCGAGAGGACCTCCACCCGTGCCGCGAACTCGTACTCCCAGTCCCCGACGCGCTTGGCGACGCCCAGCGGGAGCGGGGTGCTGGATCCCGGGATGCACGCCACCGTCTCCGAGCAGGTGCCCCGGTCCTCCTCCAGCAGCACCTGGTGGGAGGCGCCGAGGAGTCTCAACTGGAGCTTCGTACCAGCCAGTTCCAGGTCGAGCGTGGCGAGGGCGGGGAGCGGCTCGCGTCCCAGGGCCCAGGCGAGGTCGGCGGCGCGCGTATCGGTGTAGGCGGTGTTCAGGGTCGTGAGCATGGATCGGCTCCGCTAGCACGCAAAGAAAGGGAGAGAAACAGGAAATGGGGCAAAGAGGCCGGGACTTCGGCCAGGTCAGCGCGGTCGGACCAGCCGGCCCAGGGCGGTTTAGAGGGAATCACGAACTGTGGCGCCACCACAGCGTTTTTACCCAACTTCGTGGGCTTTCCATCCCTCAGAGGGCTGCGCAGCTCAACTGTTCAACGACGGGGCGGGCAGGACGGAGCGCCCGCCGGAGGTCTTCTTCCGGCGGGCGCTCGGTGTACGGCCCCGGTGAACAGGGCCCGGAGAGGAGCTCAGCTGCCCCGTGTCAGCTGCCTCCGCCGCATCCGCCCCCGCCGCCGCAGGACGAGCCGCCCCCGCAGGAGGACCCGCCCCCGCAGGACGACCCGCCTCCGCAGGACGAGTGCCCCCCGCAGGAGTGACCCCCGTGCCCCCCGTGACTGCTGTGCCCGCCCGAGGACGAGCCGCACGACGCGGCCGCGCCGCCGGCCACCCACCAGCTGCTGTCACCGCCGCCGCCGCTGCCCCTGTACGACGACCGGCGCCGGGACGACACGCTCCCGAGCCCCTTGCCGTAGGACCGCCGCCCCCTGCGCGCGCGCTTGAGCAGGCCTCCGGCGAACAGGACCGCGACCACCACCAGGATGATGCCGATGACCATGGCGCCACCCTCCTTCCGTTCCCCCGTGACTGTGGTGAACGGGGGATGCCCGGCCCTGTCGCGGGCCAAAGCAGAGTTGAGGAACTCCAGAGCTTCGGCGCAGGATGACCGCCATGACCTCCAGTGCGCGCCCCCTCCTCAACCGCCGGCTCGTCGAGTTCGGGACGACGATCTTCGCCGAGATGTCGGCCCTCGCCGTGCGGACCGGCTCGATCAACCTGGGCCAGGGCTTCCCGGACACGGACGGCCCCGAGGAGGTGCGCGAGGCGGCGGTGCGGGCCCTGCGCGACGGGCGCGGCAACCAGTACCCGCCGGGCCCGGGCGTCCCCGAGCTGCGTACCGCGGTCGCCGCGCACCAGGAGCGCCGCTACGGGCTGTCCTTCGACCCGGACACCGAGGTGCTGGTCACGGCAGGCGCCACGGAGGCCATCGCCGCGTCGCTGCTGGCGCTGCTCGAGCCCGGCGACGAGGTGGTCGCCCTGGAGCCGTACTACGACTCGTACGCGGCGAGCATCGCGATGGCGGGCGGCAGGCGCGTCCCGGTGACGCTGCGGCCGCACGACGGCCGCTTCCGGCTCGACCTCGACGAGCTGCGCGCGGCCGTCACCGACCGCACCCGGCTGCTGCTGGTCAACACCCCGCACAACCCTACGGGGACGGTGCTCACCCGCGAGGAGCTGACCGCGATCGCCGAGCTGGCGGTGGAGCGGGACCTGCTGGTGGTCACGGACGAGGTGTACGAGCACCTGGTGTTCGACGAGGCCGGGCATCTGCCGCTGGCGACGTTCCCGGGGATGCGCGAGCGCACGGTGACGATCGGATCGGCCGGCAAGACCTTCTCCTTCACCGGGTGGAAGGTCGGCTGGGTCACCGGCGCCCCCGATCTCGTCGCCGCCGTCCGAACGGCAAAGCAGTACCTGACGTACGTCAGCGCGGGCCCGTTCCAATACGCGATCGCCGAGGCGCTGCGCCTGCCGGACTCGTACTTCGAGAGCTTCCGCGCCGACCTCCGCCGCAAGCGCGACCTGCTCGGCGACGGCCTGCGCGCGGTCGGGTTCGAGGTCTACCAGCCCCGGGGCACGTACTTCATCACGACCGACATCACGCCCTTCGGCGAGAAGGACGCCTACGCCTTCTGCCGCGCCCTCCCCGAACGCTGCGGCGTCGTCGCCATCCCCAACTCAGTGTTCTACGACGACCCCGACGCCGGCCGCAGCCAGGTTCGGTTCACCTTCTGCAAGAAGGACGACGTTCTCCAGGAGGCCGCCGACCGCCTGCAACGCCTGGCGTCCTGAGCTCACGCCCCTTCGCCGGGAGTGCCATGGAACGCCGGTCGTCATGCGCCCCACATGCCGCTCCACCGAGAGCGGATAACGGCCCGCGGCGACGTCCAGTCCGGGGCGGCTCCGCCCCGGCCCGGCCACGAGCTCCGGGGATCGCCTCTCTCCACCGACGGTGACCACGCGCTCGACCATGTCCCGCTGCCACTCCCTCAGCGCTGTTCCGCTCGGGAAACCGATCCGCCATTCTGGCGCTTCTCTCGCGAGCCAATGGCACTTCGCAGGTGAATCACATGGCCGGACGAGACACCCTCGACCACTCTCTGAATCCATGCTCAGAGTCTGATAACCATCATTATCAAAGGAACCCACACCTGCGTCGCCGGGCTCGGCGTATCGTCTTGTGGCGTCGGGCGAGAATCCGCCGCAAGCGGAGCCGTGACGCGGGACAAGCCCGGCCTGATGACCGAAGCGGCTGGTGTGACGACAGATGAGCGGGGGAGGGATGCGCACCGTGGTCACTGGTCTGCCGACCCCGGCACTCCGTTCCCCCGGACCGTATCCCCTCCTG
This sequence comes from Streptomyces sp. NPDC004542, assembly GCF_040610035.1. Lineage (NCBI taxonomy): Bacteria > Bacillati > Actinomycetota > Actinomycetes > Kitasatosporales > Streptomycetaceae > Streptomyces > Streptomyces sp. NPDC004542. Next base: position 15,851 of record NZ_JBEXLP010000037.1, on the reverse strand, counting down.
GTGGCGATGACCGACATCGCGACGTTCGCCCGGGTGAAGCGCCCCGTCGTGTCCACCTGGCGCCGACGCTACCCGGACTTCCCCGCCGCCGTGTCCGAGAACTCGGGACGGCCCCTGTTCGACGGCACACAGGTGACCGAGTGGCTGATCGCCTCCGGCCTCGGCAACGCCGCCGCGCGGGAGCTCCGATCCGAGCTGGCCCTCTTCGGCATCATCGCGCTGCGAGACCGCTTCACACCGTGGCAGCTCGTCGAGACGCTCGGCAGCCTGCTGTGCCTGCGCCGACTCGACGGCCGGCCACTGAGCGACGACGCGAACGTCTCCCCGGCCTCCGCGTCCGACGCCCAGGCCGACGAAGCCCTCTGGTCCGCACTGCTGCGCCGAGCCGAACGGATCGACGCCGAGGACGATTTCGTACTCCGTGAGCTTCGTGCGATCGACGCCACGGCGGCCCCGCTCGCTCGCCTCGCCGAGGACCTGATCGAGTCCGCCTACGACGAGCGCGGCGCGTACGAGTGGCTGCTCGCCGCCCGCTCCCGGCTCGGGCTGGACTCCCTCGCCGCCGACGCGGTCGCCCCGGAGCTGCGGAGCCTGCTCACCCAGCTCACCGACCTCAGCCTCCGCCTTGAGCAGGGCGCGTCCCTCACCCTCGCCGACCCGCACGCCCGCGCCGGCGACCTGCTCGCCGCGCTCCTCGACGACACGGAGGACCACGACCGCGTCACCGTCCTGGCCGCCGACCCCGACGACCGGCTCACCCGCATCACCCGCCGCCGCCTCCTGCTGGCGGGCATCGGCGAACTCGACCTCGACGTGCAGACCAGCACGGACCTGGAGGAACGCTTCGCTGACCCGGACCTCGTCGTCACCCAGCTCCCGTACCGCCCCGGCGAGGACCGCTCGGTACTCGCCGCCCTGACGGAGCTCGAACGCGTCGCCTACCTCCTCCGCCCCCGCTGTACGGCCGTCGTCCTCGGACCGGCTGACGCGCTCGTAGACGAACTGAAGAGCACCGAGGCCGCCCAGCTCCGCTCGGCCCTCCTGCGCGAGAACATCGTCGAGTCGGTCATCTCGCTTCCCGGCGGGGTCCTGCCCTTCCGCCCCGGCTACCGTCCCGCGCTGTGGACGCTCACACGCGGCCCGGTCCAGGCGGCGGAGGGCAAGGTCTTACTGGCCGACATCAGCTCGGAACAGCTCACACCGGGCGTGCGCATGCGGCTCGCCGAGGACGTCCTCCTCTGGCGCGCGGAGGGCTTCCGAGGACTCGACGGTCACGACCCGCGCTACGGCCGTGTCGTCCCCGTCGCCGACCTGGACCGGGCCTTCGGCGGTCCGCTGACCCCTCCCGCGCCGCCCGCCTCCGCGATCTGGTCCGACAAGGTCACCGAACGTCCTGCCCTGATCGCCGAGGCCGAGGCCCGCCTGGAGCGCGCGACGGCGGACACCCGGGCGTACGAGGACGAGCGGGGCCCTTACCGAGGGGCCGTACTGCGCAGGGTCGGCCGGCTGCCGGAGCGCACCACCCTGGGCAAGCTGATCACCGCACGCAGGGTGACCCGACTCCCCGGCCACCGTATCGACGAGAAGCACCTCACGCGGGACGGCCACCACACCGTCCTGGGTCCCGAGGAGATCACCGGCGAACGGCCCGTGGGCGGGCGCCGCATCGACCGCCTGCTGCTGGCTGTGCAGTACGAACAGGCGGCGCTCACCGAGCCCGGTGACGTCGTCTACACCCTGGCGCCCCGCCTGGGCGTGTACGTCGACCACGCCGGCTTCTCGGTCGTCGCGTTCCCGGCCCGCGTCCTCCGGGTCAACGCCGACGCCCGTCGCCCGCTCACGCCCAGGGTCCTCGCGGCCCTGCTCGGCGCGGCCCGCGGCACCGCCCGCAGCCCCAGCGCGGTACGCCCGGCCCGCCGTATCGAGGACTACCAGCTCCCCGATTTGGAGCCGGAGGAGGTGCTGCGCTTCGACGCTCTGCTGGCCGAGACGGAACGCCGGGAACGCCTGCTGCGGGCGCAGTCCGACGCCCTCGCGGAGGCCCGCAGTCTGACGATCGCGGGCCTGGCCGACGGCACGCTGACCCTTGGCGAACCTCGAACGACCAACCGCACGTAACCCATCCACTGACACCGTCTGGAAGAAGGAACGATGCCTCCCCGCAAGCGAGCCGCGGCAGCCGCCGGACAGGGCGAACTGCTCAGTGTCTCCAGCACCAAGGAGATCCAGGACATCCTGTGGAAGGCCGCGGACAAGCTCCGCGGCTCCATGGACGCCGCCCAGTACAAGGAGTTCGTGCTCGGCCTGGTCTTCCTGAAGTACGTCTCCGACGCCTTCACCGAACGCCGGGAGGAGTTGGCCGCCGACCCCGAGCTGGCCCAGATCCCCGAGCACCGGCGGGCGGCCTTCCTCGAGGAGAAGGACGAGTACACGGAGAAGAACGTCTTCTGGGTGCCCCCGACGGCCCGCTGGGACTACATCTCCGAGAACGCGGCGAGCGCGGAGGGCGGTGTCGGCAAGCTCCTCGACGAGGCCATGGACGAGGTGATGAAGGCCAACAAGACCCTCACCGGCGTCCTCCCGAAAATCTTCAACCGCGACAACGTCGACCAGAAGCGCTTGAAGGAACTCGTCGACCTCATCAGCGACGCGCGCTTCACCGGGCATGGCGACCGTCCCGCACAGGACGTGCTGGGCGAGACGTACGAGTACTTCCTGGAGAAGTTCGCGCGTGCCGAGGGCAAGCGGGCCGGCGAGTTCTACACGCCGGCGAGCGTGGTCCGCCTGATCGTCGAGGTGCTGGAGCCGTACGAGGGGCGGGTGTACGACCCGGCGTGCGGCTCGGGCGGCATGTTCGTGCAGAGCGGCAAGTTCGTCGCGAAGCGGCGCGGCAAGGACCACACGCACGACATCGCGGTCTACGGCCAGGAGGCCAACGAGCGCACATGGCGCCTGGCCAAGATGAACCTCGCCATCCACGGCATGGACCCGAAGGGAGTCGGCGACCGCTGGGCGGACACGTTCGCGGACGACAAGTTGCCTGACCTGAAGGCCGACTTCGTGATGGCCAACCCGCCCTTCAACATGTCCGACTGGGCGAGGAAGTCGGACGACAGGCGGTGGCGTTACGGCACTCCGCCCCAGTCGAACGCGAACTACGCGTGGCTCCAGCACATCGTGTCGAAGCTGGGGGACCGGGGCAGCGCGGGCGTGGTGCTGTCGAACGGCTCGATGTCGTCGAAGCAGTCGGGTGAGGGGGAGATTCGGGCGGCGATGGTCGAGGCGGACGTGATCTCTTGCATGATCGTTCTGCCGAGCAACTTGTTTCGTACGACGACAATCCCAGCCTGCCTTTGGTTTCTGACCAAGGACAAGTCCCCACAGGGAACGAAGGCCATGAACGATTGCCGGAATCGCGTGTTGTTTATCGACGCGCGGTCCATGGGCAGGATGATCGACCGCGCGGAGCGCGTCCTGGATCCTGATGACATCGAAAAAATCTCCGACACATACCACGCATGGCGGGGTACCAGGTCAGCGAAAGATAAAGGCCTCTCGTACGAGGACGTGCCGGGCTATTGCTACAGCGCAACCTTGCAGGAGATCGAGAAGCACGATTACCTGCTGGCACCGGGGCGGTACGTGGGGGTGGTCGAGACCGAGGAGGACCCGGACGCAGAACCAGCGGGAGAGCGGATTGCGCGGTTGACCATGGAGTTGTTCCAGCAGTTGGACGAGTCGGCGCGATTGGACGCGGTGGTGCGAGAGCAGTTGGGAAAGATCGATGACTGAGTGGCTTGAGACAACTCTGGATAAACTGGTCAAGCTTCAGCGCGGACACGACCTTCCTGCTTCGCAGAGGGAAGCCGGAAGTGTTCCTGTCATGGGAGCAGCGGGTCAAAGCGGCACCCATGACACTGCGATCGTCAAAGCACCTGGAGTGGTACTTGGCCGCGCAGGAGCTTCCATGGGCAAGGCGACATACTGCGATGTCGATTTCTGGCCTCTTAATACATCGCTGTACGTAACAGACTTCCTGGGCAACGAGCCTAGGTTTGTCTACTACCTCCTTAGCTTGATCGACTTTTCCGGATACAATTCCGGGGCCGCCCAGCCCATGCTGAACCGCAATTACATCAAGCAAATCAAGATCTTCTTGCCAAGGCCGCAGGAGCAGAAGGCTATTGCGGAGGTAGCCGGCGCACTAGATGAAAAGATTGCAGTCAACGAGCGAATCGCCGCCGCCGCAACGAGCCTTGGTGAAGCCTTGTTTCGCCGCACGGCTCAGTCCGGCGACGGGTCAAAAGTGCTGGGCGACCTTATCGACCTTAAGTACGGGAAGTCCCTGCCAGCATCCCGGCGCGAGCAGGGGAGGGTGCCTGTCTTCGGAAGCGGCGGGGTAAGCGGCTCACACAATGCGTCCCTCGTTTCCGGTCCGGGTGTCATCGTAGGTCGCAAGGGGACCGTTGGTGCCGTTTACTGGTCACAAAGAGACTTCTTTCCTATCGATACGACCTTTTACGTTTCGTTGAATTCACCGGATTTCTCCATGGAATATGCTTATTTCGCACTTCGAGAGCTGGGGCTTGAGCATATGAACTCGGATTCGGCGGTTCCTGGTCTGAACCGCGCCAATGCGCTTGCCCAGAAGGTGAAAGCTCCCAGTCCTCGTGAGGTTCGGAACTTCACCGACAGAGCGCACAGATTGTTCCAGCTAAAGCACCAACATGAGGAGGAAAACATCTCCCTTGCGGCCCTCCGCGACACCCTCCTCCCCCAACTAATGTCCGGCAAGCTCCGGGTCCGAGACGCCGAGAAGATCGTGGAGGACGCCGTATGACCACCGAAGGCACCAGCGACCCCATCCCCGGCACCCCCGCCCACCTAGACGCCAAAATGACCGAGTCCACCTGGGAGCACCTCGCCCTCGACGAACTCGCCCAACTCGCCTGGGACACCAAGCCCGGCAAAGACCTCGCCCCCGGCACCGGCCACCGCCAAGCCTGGGACGACCTGATCCTCCACGACGAGCTCCAGGCAGCCATCGAGAAGCTGAACCCGGAGCTCACCGCCACCGCCGTCCACGAAGCCCTGCGTATCGCCACCGACCCCACCTCGCGCGAGGCGTACCCGGAGAACAAGCAGGCGCACGAGTACCTGACCACCGGCATTCGCCTCACCTACACCGACGAGTTCGGCGCCGAGCAGACCCCCACCGTCCGCCTCGTCGACTTCACGGACCCCGACGCGAACAGCTACCTCGCCGTCAACCAGGTCACGGTCAGGGACACCGACGGCAGCCACCGCCGCTTCGACATCGTCCTGTACGTCAACGGCCTCCCCCTCGCCGTCGTCGAGCTGAAAAGCGCCTCCTACGAGAACGCGACCCTCAAGTCGGCGCACGCCCAACTCCAGACGTACGTCTCGGAGTTCCCGATCGCGTTTCGCTACAACGTGCTCTGCCTGGTCTCGGACGGCATAACCGCCAAGTACGGCACGGCATTCACGCCGTACGAGCACTTCGCGCCCTGGAACGTCGACCACGAGGGCAAGCCGGTTGACACCAACGAGCCCGGCTACGACGGCCTCGACGCAATGAACCTGGCCCTGCACGGCCTCTTCACCCAGGACCGTTTTCTCTCCCTCACCCGCAACTTCGTCAACTTCCCCCCGCCCAAGCCGGGCGAGCCCCTGACCGGCAAGCGCATCGCGAAGCCGCACCAGTACTTCGCCGTGAACAAGGCCGTGGACGCCGTCGTCGAGGCGGCACGGACGAACGGCCAGGCCGGCGTCGTCTGGCACACGCAGGGCGCGGGCAAGTCCGAGGAGATGGTGGAGACGGCGGCGCTCGTCCTGCGCCACCCGGCGCTCAACAACCCCACCATCGTGGTCATCACCGACCGCAACGACCTCGACGACCAGCTCTACGACACCTTCCTCGACAGCGAGACCCTGCTCGGGCAGAAGGCCCACCAGATCGACACGCGGGACGACCTGCGCACCGAGCTGACGCGGCGCAACGTGGGCGGAATCGTCTTCACCACCCTCCAGAAGTTCGGTCTGAGCAAGGACGAGAAGGACGCCGGCAAGTCGCACCCGCTCCTCTCCGAGCGCCGCAACATCCTGGTGATCGTCGACGAGGCCCACCGCTCGCACTACGACAGCCTCGACGGCTACGCCCGCCACCTGCGGGACGCCCTGCCGTACGCCACCCTGCTCGCCTTCACCGGTACGCCGATCTCGAAGGCCGAGGCCGACACCCGTGCCGTCTTCGGCGAGTACATCGACGTCTACGACCTGAAGCGCGCCGTGGACGACGGGGCCACGGTCCGCGTGTTCCACGAGCCGCGTGTCATCAAGGTCGACCTGCCCAGGGACGTCGACCCGAACACGCTCGACGAGCAGGCCAACACCCTCACCGAGGGCATGGACGACGCCGAGCGCCGCCGCGCCATCCAGTACGCCACGACGATGAACACGCTCTACGGTGCCGAGGACCGCATAGCCAAGCTCGCCGACGACCTGATCGCCCACTGGGAGCAGCGCCGCGAGCTGGTCAAACCCGACATCGGCGCCCCCGGCAAGGCGATGGTCGTGTGCGCGACCCGCGAGATCTGCGTACGGGTCTTCGACGCGCTGGCGGAGCGGCGGCCGGGCTGGGTCAGTGACGAGGTCGACAAGGGCGTCATGAAGATCGTCTTCCACGGCGACCGCTCCGACCCCGAGCACCTGCGCAAGCACTCGTTGCGCAAGTCCCAGCAGAAGGTCGTCCAGAAGCGCGCCAAGGACCCCGACGACGAGCTGGAACTGCTCATCGTCCACTCGATGCTGCTCACCGGCTACGACGCCCCGCCCATCCACACCCTGTACATGGACCGCCCGATGCAGGGCGCCAACCTGATGCAGGCGCTCGCCCGCGTCAACCGCCGCTTCCGCGGCAAGCAGGACGGCCTCCTCGTCGGCTACGCGCCCCTCACCGACAACCTCACCAAGGCCCTGCGCGAGTACTCGGACCAGGACCGCAAGGACCAGACCCTCGGCGCGGACATCGAACGGGCCGTCACCGAGGTCAAGAACGAGATCTCCACCATCAAGGGCCTGCTGGCCGGGAGCCGTTGGAAGGAGTGGCTGGCCGACACCGGCCGCCCCGACACCCGCAAGCGTGCGCTGCGCCTGACCGCCGACTTCCTGCGCGACCCGAAGAACCCGGGCAACAAGGTCGAGCCCCCCGCCAAGCCGCTTTCCATCCGCTTCAAGGACAGCGCCGCCCGACTGGACCGCTTCTACCGGGTCTGCGCGATGAGCAAGGAGATCGCCGAGCGCTGCGAGGACATGGACGACTGGCGCCGCGACATCGCCTTCTTCAGCGAGGTCCGAGCCTGGATGATCAAGCTCGACGCCGCGCAACGCGAAGCGAACGGAGAGCCGCTCAGCGCCGAGGTCCAGCGCTACCTGCAAGCCCTCGCCGCCTCGGTCGTCGACGCCGACGAGATCACCGACCTGTACGCGGAAGCCGGCATCGGCCGGCTGGACATCACCCGCCTCAACGAGGCGCAGCTGCGCAAGCTGGAGAACTCCGAGACCCCGCACCTGGTCACCGAGGCCCTGCGCCGCATGATCCAGCAGAAGATGCGCGAGGTGACCAAGCACAACGTCGTCCGCAACGAGAGCTTCACCGAGCGCCTGAACGACCTGATGCGGCGTTACATGCTCCAGCAGCTCACCAGCGCCCAGGTCATCGCCGAACTCGCCGCCCTGGCAAGGGAAGTGTCGGCGGAAGCCCGCCGCGGCGAGCGGTTCGACCCCCCGCTCAGCCACGCCGAGCTGGCCTTCTACGACGCCGTCGCCCACCGCGACATGGCCCAGGTGATGGAGGGCGGCGACGACACCCTCGCCAAGATCGCCCGTGCCCTCGTCAAGGACATCCAGAAGAACCTCTCTGTCGACTGGCTCTCCCGCGAGCCCGTACGGGCCAAGCTCCGCACCCGCATCCGCCGCGTGCTGGCGATGTTCGACTACCCGCCGGAGGAGGAGCGCGAGGCGGTCGACCTGGTCCTCAAGCAGATGGAGATCGTGGCAGCCCTCTGGGCGCCGGCCGCGAAGTAGCAACCCATACGCGAGGGCGCCAAGGGGCACCCTCCCGTCACGGCCAGGTGCGCTCAACACGGTCATGCCGTACGGCGTAAGCCGCCGGGCCGCCCTTCTCGACGGCCCGGTGGATCGCGTCGCGGCGTGCGACGAGACGCTCGACCATCTCGACGCTGCGAAGCTGCTGGTTGTCCAGGTAGAACAGCACCGCCTCGCGCTCCAGGACGGGCTGGATCTCCAGGTCCCGGGTCTTGATCCGCCCGTCCTTCGACAGTGGGACCCAGGACCGGTCGAGACCGTAAGTGATCCACTCCTCGTCCGGAACGTCCTGTCCGTCGTCAGGAAAGACGTCCCCGATGCGGTGAACCGTCCACCCGCACGCTCTCAGTCCTTCCGCGACACGGCGACCGAGGTTCCGGTCGAGGAAGAACTCAGGCGGCAAGGTGCACCACGGCCCGGCAGAGCGCGTCCACCTGCTCGGGCGTCATGTCGTAGTCGTACGCGATGTCCTCGACGGTCTCCCCGGCCTCCCACAGGTCGGTGATGGCCTGGACCGTGACGCGGTTGGCGGCCACCACCGGGAGGCCGTGACCGAACCGCGGATCGATCACGACGGGAACGGAGTCCGGATACTGCCTCAGCCGCAGGCTGGAGGGGAAGTCCTCGCCCGGCTCCCAGGTGAGATAGCGGAGATAGTCGGAGACCACTTCGTGGATGGGGACCTGGCCGTCGCGGGCTCTGCGCAGATCTCCCCAACCGTGCTCGATGAAGATGTCCACGCCGTCCGTGGCGATCCGCTTGGACACGAGGCCGTAGGGGGTGTCGAAGGCATCTCGTACGGCCGCTGCCGCCTCCCTGATCTCGCTCATGCGGAGTCCCAGGGAACGCAGGGAACGCAGGACGTGCGCCTCGGCCACCGCGATGAACGGCACCGAAGGCTGCCCCTTCCGCACCGGCTCGACCTGGTGGACCAGCGGTGCTCCAGCGGCCTTGTTCTTCAGCCACGACGTGAGAGTCGACTGCGGAATCTCAAGGTAGGAGGCCGTTTCCGTGGGCGTCAGAAGCCCTTCGTTGAACCTGTCGACCATGCCCCACCTCCTCTTGGCGCCGAATTTCGCATGGTGCCACATCAAGCCTCCCACCTGCGGGTGGACCGCACACCCGGTCATCGGCTCAGCCGGCCGCACGGAATTGGTCCCCGGCCCGGCAGCCCCGGCAACGGCCTGGTTCCGCTGAGCGGAAGGCCCGGTCGCAGCCGTCGCAGTTCCGCAGGGGCACGACCATCGGGCGCACGGCGGGTTCCGCGCTTCTGGCTGGTACCGGCAGGGGGGTCTCCTTGAGGCGGTAGGCGAGGATGCCGACCGGACGGGTGAGGAAGTGGTCCGGCAGCCGCGCGGTGAGGTGGTCCGTGATGTGCGTGGGCAGCAGGCCCGCCGCGAGCCACCGGGCGACGGCCGGGGCGAGGCGGGCGGTTTCCTGCGCGGACAGGATGAGGCGGGGGTCGACCCGGCGCAGGCCGGTGAGTACGGCGACGGCTTTGGGGTCGGCGTCGGCGAGCGGCAGCAGTACCTCCGTCCCGGCTGGTGCGGGCGCCGGCGCGGCCACGGTCTCCTCGGCGGGCGCGGATGCTGGTGCGACCGCAGCGGCGGTGCCCTGCTTTCGCGGTCCGCGCGGCTTCGGCGGCTCGGGAGGCCCGTCCGGGTCTGGGTCCGGTTCCGTATGCGGATCGCCGCCGGGGACGTCGTAGAAGTACGTGCGGGTACGGACGTGCCCGGTGGGCGTCCGCTCGCGGCGGCGCTCCAGGTATCCGGCCTCTTCGAGCTCCCTGAGCGCCCGCGAGATCAGGATCTCGCCCTCGTCGAAGTGCTTGCACAGGGCGGGGATGGTCACGGGGGTGCCGTCCGGCAGCGAGGAGATGTACGCCGCGACGCCGACCGTGACCGCGCTGCCGCGTCGCTGAGCGAGGGCGTTGGAGATCACGGTGAAGTCGGCCGTCAGCCGGGTGCGGACGTGGATCACGCCGGAGGTAGGAGCTCCGGCGTCGGCGCACGAGGGCGCGTTAGACTGCGAGTCAGCCATCGGGAAGCGGTTCTTCCTGATCGGTCAGGCCCTCGATCGGGACGGCAATCCCGGCCGGGGGCCGAAGTCTGTGTGCGGTTGTCGCGGCGAACGTAACCGTCCGTATCCCGCCCCTGCAAGCTGGTCACTCGGACGAGTGACGCGAGCCGTGCGGCCGGGGAGGGTGGGTGGGCGGGTAGTTCTTTCCCCCGGTTCTTTGGGGAGGCCAGCGGCCTGCCGGGCCCTCGCTGACAAGGGGCCGGTGAGCCCGGGGCGTGGACAGTGACCAGAGCCCGGCGGGCTCAGTGACGGTGGCCTCCGGCCTTCAACTCGCCTATGAAGGCGGCCCAGGAGGCGGCTTCGAAGCACAGTGCCGGACCGTGCGGGACCTTGCTGTCACGGACGGGGACGACGGTCTCGCCCGGCCCGTCGGCCACCTCCACGCAGTCGCCGCCCGCCTGATTGCTGTAACTGCTCCTGCGCCAAGCGGCGCCGTTGAGTTCGGGACGGGAGATTCGAGCCACGGCGGTTGTCCTCCAGCACAGAACGGATCATGTCGAGCGACATGAGCGGGGGCAGTGCTGCCGCCCGTAGCCGATCGTAAATCACCTTGTAGCGAATGACGTTGGCTGGTTCCTCGATGAGTTGGCCGTAGTCCGAGCCTTCGGTGTAGGCCACTTCCAAGCCGTCCGGGAGTGTCAGGATCGTCAGCGACCCGCCCATCGCCTCGTGGCCGCCTTGGTCGAACGGCAGCGCCTGAATGCTGACGCGACGTTCCGCTGCCGCATCGAGCAGATGCGTCAACTGCTGCTGCATCACGTCATGACCACCGATGGGACGCCTCAACACCGCTTCGTCAAGGACCACCACCAACTCCGGCCGGTCGGACGAACTCAGCCGTTCCTGCCGTCCCATACGGGCTGTGACCCGCTCCTCCAACTGCTCTTCACCGTCGAGCATCGCGTCCAGAGCGAGAACCCCCCGCGCGTAGTCCTCCGTCTGCAACAAGCCTGGCACCACATGCGCCGCGTACTGCCGGATGACCACCGCCCGCTCCGAGTACTCCATGAACCTCCGTGACCAGTCCGGAAACGCCTCCCGGTACACATACGGCCACAGCTCCACGAGCAAGTCATCGGCACCGAGCACCACATCCAGCGCCCGCGCGAGCTCCAGCGTCGGCTTTGCCCCGGACGCCCGCTCGATCTGAGTGATGCGCGTACCCACCACATGAACCTTGTCGCCCAGTTCGGTCTGGGTCAGTCCGGCCGCGAGGCGGAGTCTGCGCACCCGCGCGCCGAACAGCGCGGCCATCGACGTACCGGGGTCAATTCCGTTGGCCAAAGCGTCACTTCCGTTCCTTACGGGTTGAAAAGTAAGGCCGCGTCACCTGTTGAGCGTAGGGCGACCGGACGACTCTTGAGTGCGGAACGTGACGACTCACATACGCCACGCCACATCCCCTGCTCGACAGCCAAGGACGGACCACGCCGTGCTGACAGAAACGACGAACGTACAGAGCGAACTGCCACCTCTGGTCGCACAGTTCACCTCTTCGCGCCGGGGTGCGCGACTGGCTCGTCAACTCGCCGTACGGCACCTGGAGGAGCAGGGGTATCCGCCGGCGTCGGACGCGTCGTGCGCGGTCGCCCTCGTGGTCGCCGAACTCGCCGCGAACGCCGTGCTCCACGGCCGGGTACCGGGGCACGACTTCGGTCTCCGGGTCGCTCTCGACACGGCGGCGGGCCTGGCCCGCGTCGAGGTCGCGGACGCGGCCTCCGCGAAACGGCCCCCGACGACGCCGCCTTCGTCGGCTCCCGGCGGCGAGTCGGGCCGAGGGCTGCTTCTGGTGGACGCCCTGGCCGTGCGCTGGGGTTCGGCACCGCGCCACCCCCTGGGCAAGACGGTGTGGGCGGAGGTGTCCATCGCCCATTCAACTACCGGTGACGAGCCTGAGTTGCGATAACCAGGGTTATCGCCAAGAACATGGATTGAGTAACTTCTCCGCCTCTAACTTCTGTTCCGTCACACCGGGCTCGCGCAAAGCGAGAGGCTCACTGCCCTCGCCCAGCGCATGGCCCGGCCCCGGAACCGACCACGGAGGGCGGAGAGCACCATGACGGAACACCCCACACAGAGCGGGCCGAACGCATCCGATCAGCAGGTCGATCACCGCCGAGGCGCCGCCTCGACGCTCTCCCGCCTGACCGCCCGCCTCGAGAGCTCGACGCTCGCGGAGGCACCCCGGGAGCTCCTGCGCGAGGCACTGGGCGCCACCGCGACGGAGGCCTCCGGGGCCCTCGCCGCCCCGCACCCGGACCAGCGGGTGTTCCTCGACTCCATCAGCGTGGGCGGCTTTCGCGGCATCGGCCGCACGGCGCGTCTGCCGCTGACCGCGCGGCCCGGCGTCACCCTCGTCGTGGGACGCAACGGCTCGGGGAAGTCCAGCTTCGCCGAGGGCGCCGAGACGGCACTCACGGGCCGGACCGCCCGCCTGGACAAGCAGCGGGGCGAGGTGTGGCGTCGGCACTGGCGCAACCTGCACGACGGGGCCGACCCGAGGGTCGAGGTCCGCCTCGCCATCGCGGGCGACCCCCGGTTGTCCACGCTGACGTGCACCTGGCCCGGCGACGACGTCACCGCCCCCGAGGTCGAGTTCAGACGGCCGGGCCACGGCCGTCGGCCCTTCGCCGGCATCGGGTGGGAGCGGGCCCTGAACGACTACAGCCCCTTCCTGTCGTACGCGGATCTCGACAAGATCCTCAACGGCAGGCCCAGCGAGCAGTACGACTCGGTCGCCGCCATCCTCGGACTGCGCGAACTGACCGACGCGGACGAGCGGCTCCATGGCATCGAGAAGACGCTCGACTCCGCGCTGAAGCAGGTAGAGGCCGAACGGCCCGCACTCGCCGAGGCGTTGTCCGCACTGGACGACCCGCGGGCGGTACGCGCGCTCGCGGTCGTCGGCAAGGCGGGCGAGCCCGACTTCGCCGAGCTCGACGCCCTCGTGACCGCACTGCCCGACGCGGACGAGGGCCGCCTGAGGGAACTGCGCGCGACCGCCGCGCTGGCCGGACCGGACCTCGACGCGGTCGGCGCGGCCGTGGACCGGCTGCGCGAGGCCGTCGCCGTACTCGACGACGTACGTGCCTCGGGCGCCGAGGACGCGCACCAGCGTGCGGAACTGCTGGCCAAGGCCCTGGAACACAGCCGTCGGCACCAGGACGAGGACACCTGCCCGGTGTGCGGGTCCGACCGGGCGCTCGACGAGGCGTGGGCCGAGCGGGCCGCCGAGCAGGTGGCCGGCCTGCGGCAGGAGGCCGCGACCGCGCGGGAGGCCCGCACCGGACTGCGGGACGCGGCGGACGCCCTCCGCTACCTCGTCACGCCGGTCCCCGCATGGCTGCCCGCCCCGCTCGTGGACCCGTGGGAGGAGTGGCAGGCGTGCCGGGTGCTCGACGACGCCGAGCGGCTCGCCGCCCGCGCCGAGACCGCCGCGCTCGTCCTCGCCGATGCCTGCGCCGCGCTGCGCGAGGAGGCGCTGCGGGAGCTGGAGAAGCTCGACGAGGAGTGGCGCACCTGTGTCACCCGCCTCGCAGGCTGGCTCGACCGGGCCCGGCCCGCGTACGCCGGCAGGCCCCGGCTGAGCCAGGTCAGGGCGGCCCGTAAGTGGCTCAAGGAGGCACGTGCCGAGTTGCGCGAGGAGCGGCTGCGACCGTTCGAGGACCACTCGCAGCGGATCTGGGAGGAACTGCGCCAGCAGAGCAACGTGGACCTGCGTTGCGTACGCCTGACCGGCAGCGAGAAGGCCAACGTGCGCAAGCTGGTGATGGACGTGTCCGTCGACGGCACCGAGGCGTCGGCCCTCGGTGTGATGAGCCAGGGCGAACTGCACTCCCTCGCGCTCTCGCTCTTCCTGCCGCGCGCCGCCGCGCCGGACAGCCCTTTCGGGTTCGTCGTCATCGACGACCCGGTGCAGTCCATGGATCCCGCCAAGGTCCACGGTCTCGCGAAGGTGCTGCACGACCTCGGCAAGACCCGGCAGGTCGTGGTCTTCACCCACGACACGCGGCTCCAGCGGGCCTTCACCAACCAGGAACTCCCGGTGACCGTAGTGGAGGTGGAGCGGGCTGGCCGGTCCGTGGTGACCGTGAACCGGGTGACCGATCCGGTCCGTCAGGCACTGGCCGACGCACGCGCCCTCATCCGCACGCGAAACCTCCCGCCGGTCGCGATGACCCATGTCCTGCCCAGCCTCTGCCGCGCCGTCCTGGAACGGGCCTTCTCCGAGGCCGCCTGGCTGCGGCTGCACCGGGCGGGGATGGCCGAACACGAGGCGGAGAAGACCGTCGCGAGGGCCGTCACGCTGATGGACATCGCCGCCCTGGGGCTCTTCGGAGACCCGTCGAAGACGGCCGGTGACGTCTACGGCGAGCTGCGCAGGCGGTGCGGCCCCAGGGCGGTGTGCCTCGTCCGGCAGTGCCAGGAGGGCGCCCACCCGTCGGGCACCTCGATGCCGGACCCCCACCGGTTCGTGGACGACATCAAGGCCGTCGCCCTGACGGTACGCAAGCCCGAGGAGGGGCCGTGAACGCGACGATCCGCCAGCTGCTCGACACCGCCGGCCTGCTCCTCACGGACACCGGCGAGCCCGCCCCGCCCGCCGACACGGCCGTACCCGCCGCGGCCACAGCGAGTCGGTACCGAGGTGCCGCCTTCGCCCTCCGTGTCGCGTTGGAGAGCGCCGTCGCCGACCGCCTCACCGCCCACCGGGCGCCGCGCGCGATCCGGGAGGGCACCCAGCGGGCCGCGTTCCTCTGGCTCCGCGGTTGCGCCGAAGCAGGAGCGGCCCGCCGCGCGAAGGCCGTGTGGAGCCAGCTCTGCCTGGGATGCCACTACCACCAGTACGAGATCGGTCCCACGGAGGACCAGGTCCGCGCGTGGCACACCGAAGTCGCGGAGCTCGTCGCCCTGTTGGCCCGCTGATCCGCATTGGCGCCGGGAGGCACTGCCGGGAGGAGACACGCATGAGAACGAAATCACGAGGGCGGTTGTCGCCGCCGTCCACAAAGCGCGGAACGAGGAGCAGCAGGGGCGGCGCCGGCCTGCGCCTGCGGCTCGGTGTGGAGGGCGCCGACCTGATCGCCGACATCCGTGCGATCGCCCGCGTCCTGCGTGAGGAGAACCCGAGCCCGGAGCTGGACCATCCGCGGTACGCGGCGCCCAGGTGGCCCGGTAGGCGCGCCACTTCTCGTCGACTGCGTGCATCGCGAGCTCACCGAGTCGGTCGAGGTGGCCGAGGCGCTGACAGAGGCGGCGGAACGGCTCCGCAAGGCATGCGCGGGCTGACCGGCGCCTCGCCCGCCAGCGTGAGCCAGTCCCGACTCCCAGACCCGTCTGCACACGTTCGAGTGCAGACCGACCGATTCCCCGGAACTTCTTCGCGACGCGCTCACCCGACCGAAGTCGGTCGTCTGGACCGGTGTGACGTTCGGGCCCGTCGAGTCGTTCGACGGCATCTGGCTGCGGCTGAGCGCCACCGAGCGAGCGACCTGCCGCATCACTGCCAAGCCCGCAGCGGGGGGGGGGGGGGGGGGCCGCCCCCCCCCCCCCCCCCCCCCCCCCCCCCCCCCCCCCCCCCCCCCCCCCCCATACGTAGGTTGGGAGGCCCCCCACCACCCACACCCCCACCCACCACGGGAAAG
>NZ_JBEXLP010000036.1:0-70379 GCF_040610035.1 Streptomyces sp. NPDC004542 | reverse complement strand
GACGGCGGCTTCGACGGTCCGCGGACCGGGGGGCAGGAGTTCGGCGGGCGCGGTCTCGGGCAGCGGGCCGGGAGCCGCCGGTGCGGGGACCGGCGCGCCCGGTACCGCGCCGAAGTAGGTCAGGAGGACGTCTCGCTGCGCGGCGATCATCTCCCGGCTGGTGCGCAGGAATTCGGAGATCAGCGCGTCCCGGTCGGCGGGGGCGCCGTGCGGGGGGTTCGTCGTCACAGTCGTCTCCACGACTCGTCGGGCCGGTGCGAGCGCACCGGGGAGGAGGTCTCCGGCGGCGGTGCGGACCAGCTGTCCGTCGACCGTCCACCCGGGCCGCTTGGGCACCGGTGTGCGGACCGCGTCGACGGCGTCACGTCCTCTCAGGAGCCAGGCGGCGCGCACCGGCTGTCCCGAGACGGCGAGTCGGGCGAGTGCGTCGAGCCAGCCGGGCAGGCCGCCGCCCTCGCGTGGCTCGCAGGCGACGGTGCGGTGCGGGCGGTCGCCGAGGATCTGCCGGACCAGGCGGGTGAGGACCGTGCCAGGCCCCGCCTCCACGAAGATCCGTGCGCCCGCCTCGTGCATCGCCTCGATCTGCCGGACGAAGGCGACCGGGGCGCCGATCTGCGCGGCGAGCCCGGCTCGTACGGCGTCGGGGTCCGGGTCGTACGGGGCGGCCGTGCGGTTGGACCACACCGGGAACTCGGGCGGCCGTACCGTCTTCTCCGCGAGGACCTCGGCGAACCGCTCGCCCGCGCCCGCCACCAGCGGGCTGTGGAAGGCGCAGGCCACCGGGACTTTCCTGGCGGTGTGTCCGGCGGCGCGCAGCAGCCGTACCGCGGTGGCGACGTCCTCGGTGGGCCCGGAGACGACCGTCTGCTCGGGCGAGTTGTGGTTGGCGACGACGACCGTGGCAGGTGCGCCCGAGGCGCGCAGGGCCCGTTCGACGTCCTCGGCGCCGGCGGCCACGGCGGCCATGGTGCCGGGGTCGTCGCCGGCCGCGGCCAGGATCGCCGCCGCGCGTTCGGTGCTGAGTTCCAGCAGCGTCTCGGGGTCGAGGGCGCCGGCCGCGCAGAGGGCGGCCAGTTCGCCGTAGCTGTGACCGGCCGCCATGTCGGGCCGTACGCCGGCCGCGGTGAGCAGGGTGTGCGCGGCGAGGCCGGTGATGCCGAGCGCGGGCTGGGCGGCCCGGGTGTCGGTGAGCGCGGCCCGCTGCCGGACACGCCCGGCCTCGTCGAAAGCGGCGGGCGGGTACATCCGCTCGGCGTGCTCCGGCCCCAGTTCCAGGAACCGCTGCAGTTCGGGGAAGGCGAGGAACACCTCGGCGAGCATGCCGGGGCGCTGACTGCCCTGGCCGGGGAAGAGGAAGGCGACCTTGCCGCCGGCGGACGCGTCCGTCTCCTCGGCCAGGTGGATGCCGGCGGCCGGGTCGTGCTCCCCGGCCAGCGCCCTGCGCAACTGCCCGGTCAGGCCGTCGACGTCACTCGCCACGATCGCCGCGCGCACCGGTTCCGCGGAGGCGTCGGCACGTCTGGCCGCACTCAGCGCGAGGTCGCGGAGCCGCCAGGGACGCCCCTCGGCCTCGGCGGCCGTCAGCAGGTCAGCGATGGCCCGGTGGGCGGCTGCGAGGTCCCTGCCCCGGAAGAGGAACAGCTCGGCGGGCCAGGCGTCCAGCGCCTGCTCGGGCGGTACGGCCGCGCCGTGAGCGCTGAGGACCACATGGAAGTTGGTGCCGCCGAAGCCGAACGCGCTGACCCCGGCGAGCCGTTCCCCGGCCGGGGCCGCCCACGGCCGGGCCCGCGTGTGGAAGGCGAAGGGGCTCTCCCCCTCCCGCCAGGCCGCGCCCGGCCGCTGAAGGTGCAGGGTGGGCGGTTTGACGCCGGTGTAGAGGGCGAGGGTGGTCTTGATGAGGCCGGCGAGGCCGGCGGCGCACTTGGTGTGGCCGATCTGCGACTTGACCGAGCCGAGCGAGCAGCCGCCCGCGTCGGCGCCGGCGGCGGTGAACACCTCGCTGAGGATGGAGAGTTCGGTGCGGTCGCCGACCACGGTGCCGGTGCCGTGCGCCTCGACGAGCCCGACGTCGGCGGGCGAGACGCGGGCGTTGCGGTACGCGCGTTCGAGCGCGGCCCGCTGGCCCTCCGGCCGGGGTGCCGTCAGGCCGAGGGAGCGGCCGTCGCTGGACGAGCCGAGCCCTTTGATCACACCGTAGACGCGGTCGCCGTCGCGTTCGGCGTCCGCCAGCCGTTTCAGGACCACGCAGGCGACGCCCTCGCCGAGCGCGATGCCGTCGGCCGAGCTGTCGAAGGCCCGCGAGCCGCCGGTCGGGGAGAGCGCGTGCACCGAGGAGAAGAGGACGTAGTCGTTGATTCCGTTGTGCAGGTCGGCGCCGCCGCACAGCACGACGTCGCTGGTTCCCGCGACGAGTTCCTTGCAGGCGACGTCGACGGCGGCCAGTGAGGAGGCGCAGGCGGCGTCGACGGTGTAGTTGGCACCGCCGAGGTCGAGGCGGTTGGCGATCCGGCCCGAGATGACGTTGGCGAGCATGCCGGGGAAGGAGTCCTCGGTGAGCCGGGGCAGCTGTGCCTCCAGCCCGTCCGGCACCTTTCCGTAGTACGACGGCAGTACGGCGCGCAGCGTGGCGGCGTTGGACAGGTCGCTGCCGGCCTCCGCACCGAAGACGACGGAGGTGCGGGACCGGTCGAACTCCCGCCCCGTGTCCCCGTATCCGGCGTCGTCCAGTGCGCGCCGGGCCGCCTCCAGGGACAGCAGCTGGACCGGCTCGATGCTGCCGAGCGAGGCGGGCGGGATGCCGTAGCGCAGCGGGTCGAAGGGGATGCGGGGCAGGAAGCCGCCCCACTTGGACGTGGTGGTGCCGCCGGCGTGGTGGACGGCCGGATCCCAGCGCTCGGGCGGGACCTCGGTGACCGCGTCGTGTCCGGCGACGACGTTCGCCCAGAAGGCGGGCAGGTCGGGGGCGTCGGGGAACATGCAGGCCATGCCGACGACTGCGATGTCCAGCGGGGCGGGCGCCGCCGCTCGCGCGGTCCGGCCGGCGCCCAGCCGTTCGCTCAGCTCCCGGGCACGGTCGGCGAGGAAGCCCGCGGCGCCTTCGGTGACCGAGCGGTGCAGGGCGTCGATCGTGGTGGTCGCCGAGCGCAGGACGGCCACGTCGCCGGCCATGAACATGCCCTCGGCGAGCTGGCGTCGCTCGTCGACCGGCGTGAGTTCGCCGCCGTCGGGCCGGTCCAGGCCCTTGCTGGCGATGCGCAGCCGTCCGACGTTGAGCCGTTCCAGCTCCTCCCAGATCCGCCGGTCCGGCACGCCCCGGGCGCGCAGCCCGGCTTCCCGGTCGCGGTAGTCGCGGGTGAAGGGGCTGGGCACGCAGCGGGTGGCGTGTCCGGGAGCGGTCTCCAGCAGGGCGGTGGCGGTCGCCGTGACCACCTGCCGCTGGAACAGGGGCTGGATGGCGCCGCGTTCGACCGCCTCCGCCGTGAACAGGTAGGCGGTGCCCATGAGGACGCCGACCGCGGCGCCCCGGGCGGTGAGGGGCGCGGCGAGCGCGGCGACCATAGCCGCCGAGCGCTCGTCGTGCACGCCGCCGGCGAAGAACACCTCGATCCGCCGGGCGGTCTCGTCGTCCCCGTCGGCCAGGAAGTCCTCCAGGACGGCGAGTTGCGCCTCCCACAGCGGGAAGCTCGCCCGCGGCCCGACGTGGCCGCCGCACTCCGAGCCCTCGAACACGAACCGGCGGGCCCCGGCCTGGAGGAACTGCCGGAGCAGACCCGGCGAGGGCACGTGCAGGAAGGTGCTGATCCCGGCCCGCTCCAGCGCCTCGGCCTGCGCGGGCCGGCCGCCCGCGATGATCGCGTGGCTGGGCCGCAGTTCCCGTACGGCCTCGAGCTGGGCGTTCCTGACCTCCTCGGGCGCGAATCCGAGCACGCCCACCCCCCACGGCCGGCCCGCGAGCACCGCCCGGGTCCGGGTCAGCATCTCGCGGGCCTGCTCGCCGCTCGCGAGGGCCAGCGCCAGGAACGGCAGCGCGCCCCCGTCGGCCACGGCGGCGGCGAAACCCGCCTGGTCGCTGACCCGGGTCATGGGTCCCTGCGCCACGGGCAACCGCGTGCCGAGGGCCCGGCTCATCGGGGAGCCGGGGAGCAGGGCGCGGCCGGGAGGGCTCGCGGGGGCGGCAGGCATGCCGGGGGCCGCGGGTGCCTCAGAGACCCCGGATGCCTCAGAGACTGCGGCTGCCTCGGAGACCACGGACGCGTCGACAGCCACGGAAGTACCGGAGGCCACCGATGCCCCTGAGGCAGACGCGCCGGAGGCCACCGACGCGCCGGAGGCTTCGGACTCACGGGAGGCTGCGGGTGTGCTGGTGCCCGCGGACGGGCCGGTGACCGCGGACGCGCCGGTCACGGCGGACACGCCGGTCACCGCGGACACGCCGGTCACCGCGGACGGCGTCGGCTCGGGCCCGGCCGGGGGCGCCAGTGCCTCGCGCACGGCCGCCGTGAGCGCGCGCACCGTGCCGGCCACGTCCCGCCGGCGGTCCGCGAAACGGGCCGCGAGGAACCCGTCCTGCCCCACCGGCAGCAGTTGGCGGTGCGGGTCCTGGGCGCCGAGCAGGGCCGCGACCGCCGCCGGATCGTCGGCCGGCAGGGGCGGCGCGTCCGGGCCCCGGCGGCGCAGCACCCGGTGCCCGCCCACCACGTCGGTCTCCGAGCCGTCCAGGGAACGCAGTGCCGCGGCGGTCGCCTCGGGCAGTTCGGACTCGGCCAGCAGGGCCAGTTGGCTGTCGAGCACCACCCCGGCGGCCCCACCGGCCACGGCCGCCGCCGCCGTACGGGGCCCGATGCCGCCGCAGGCCCACACCGGCACGTCCAGGTCCGGATCGGCCAGCAACCGCTGGAGGAGGACGAAGGTGGAGAGGCCGCCGACGCGGCCGCCGCTCTCGCCGCCCCGGGCGATCAGTCCGTGCGCCCCGGCGCGGACGGCCTCGCGGGCCGCGGCCAGGTCGGTCACCTCGGCCAGCACGCGATGGCGGGCCGCGATCCCGTCGACATGCCACGGCGCGTCCGGGGCCAGCACCACGGTGTCCGGTGCGGCGCGCTCCCGTCCCGGACCCTCCGGGCCGGGCGCGCCGAGGTCTTCGGGCCGCATCCGGCAGTGCGCGGCCACCCGTACGCCGTACGGCCCGGGGACCATCCGTCTCAGGCGAGCCAGCGCTTCGCGGGTCCTTCGGTCGCCGGCTCCCAGGTCCAGGACGCCGAGTCCGCCGGCCCGGGAGGCCGCCGCGGCGAGTCTGGCATCCGGTTCTCCGAAAGGGGTGATGCAGATGATCAGGTCCAGGGCGCGCACGGCAGACGTCATGATGCTCCGAGAAAGGTGGACCAGCACGGTGGGGGGCTTGTGCGACGTGGAACTCCTGTGCGAGGCCACCGGAAACTAGCGAGCAACTTACTCGCCGGTCAATATCGGCGCGGGCCTTCCCCATGCTGTCGAATTGTTTCGGCCAGCCTGCGAAACTCACCGCAAGAGCCTAAAATCCGATCAATTCCTTTGCTGCGCACCATCGCGCGCGCCGCCCTCGGGTACACACCACACCACCGCAAGCCCGTCAAAGCGTCCGGGGGATTCACCCTGCACTCACCTCTGCGCAACGCGCCGGGCCGGCGCGCCGCGGTAAGTTAAATCCGCATGTCCGCCGGCCGGTGGCTCGATCGGTACCGGGCCCGCGGGAACCCACCGGAAACCGCTCGGCCGCACGATTCCCGCGCACGAAACGCGAATCAGGGAAAATTATCGTAAACCGTTGAAGCAGCGGCCGGTGACGGGTGAGGGCTAGCCGAATGCCGGCAGCACGGCCGTCGCCGTCCCGGCCACGCCGGACGGGACGGCGGCGAGGTCGCCGGCCGGCGCGGTGAGCGACCTGGCGGTACCGGTGGACGGCACCGGGTGCGCCTCGGCCGCTCCGGTGTCCTCGCGGCAGGCGGCCTGGGCGACGCGGGTCCGATAGTCCTCCGGCGGCGGCGCCGGCCGGTCCTGTGGTGCGTCCGCTCCGGGGGGTGCGGGGGCGGCCGTCCGCTCCGGCTCCGGCTGCCGGGGCCCGCCGTCGCCGGGTGCCGTCCGCGCCGCCGGTCCGGTCGAGGACTCCAGCGTCCACCGCTGCTCCGCGGAGCCGTCGCGGGCGGTGACGACCACACGGGTACGGGACGCGCCGGAACCGGGGGTGACGGCCAGACCCGGAGGCCGGCGGAGCAGGAGTTCGCCGCGGACGGTCAGGTCGTAGGACACCTCGCCGGCGTGCACGACGCAGCCGGACAGGACGACCGCCCCGGCGTCGGGATCGGGGTCGGCGGCGAGGCAGAGGGCCGGATCGCCGACGCTGCGCAGCAGTCCGTCGTCCCGGTACGACCACTGCTGGGACAGGGTGGCGGAGCAGGACGCGAGGAGCGCACCGGCTCCCTCCCGGGCCCGGCCGCCGCGCACGTCCAGGCACAGCCCGGCGGCGCGGCTGCGCAGCCTGCCCTGGCCGACCTCGGCGGTCCGGCCGGCGTAGGCGGTCGACGGGGACGGCACCGGGGGCGCCTTGTCGGGGGCGCTCGGGCGGGCGGAACTGCCGCTGGGGGCGCCCCAGGTGGCGTGGGGGCGGGGGACACCGTTGTCGTCCGACCAGCTCCGGGCGGCGAGGACGGTGGCGAGCAGAGCGAGGGAGGTGAGGCCGATGCCGATCACCATGGCCTTGCGGCGACCGCCCCGGGGTGCGGTGCGATGACGTCCGCTCGCCGTCGGGTGCGGGGGGTCCGGCGCGGGCGGCCGCTGGTCGGCGGCCCCGCGTCCCGCGCGCGAGTCGAGATAGCGGCGGGCGCCCCAGCCGAGCACGGTCTCGGCGAGCAGCACGTCCAGGCCGCCCTCGAAATGGCTGAGCTGTTCCGCGGCGTACCGGCAGTAGCGGCACTCCACCAGATGCCGTCGCACATCGGGCAGCAGGACGCCGCCCCGTCGAATGGGAACCTCGAGCAGACGGTTGTAGAAGCGGCATTCCTTGGTGGGCGCGAGTTCCCGGTGGGCGCGTACGCACGCCGCCCGGAATTGCTCGCGGGACTGTTCCACCGCGGCCGACGCGGTGGCGGTGTCGACACCCAGCAAACCAGCTGGTATGTATATGGGTTCGGCTTCGACCTCGGTATGCCACAGAAGACATTGGGAGGCCGCCGGAAGTGCCCGGAACGCGCGCTCGGCGAGTTGGCGTCTTTCCGGAGTGCCGGGCATCGCCGCGCGCAGGCCGCGGCCGCCGTTGGGTTTGCGCAATTCAGGCAGGACGATGGGAATCACGTCGTCGGCGGCCCAGGCCCGGACCGTCTCCCGCACGGCCACCAGGAGTTGCGGTCGCAGTGCGCCGCCGACCGCGCCGCCCGACAGCCGGCCGAGCACCCGGCTGAAGGCGGAGGTAGCCACCAACTGGGCCGAACTCGTCGAAGTCGACAGGCAGATGACCGCGTAGTCGCAGGTCGCGCGCCAATGCCGGGCCAGCAGCAGGGCGACCGCGCGGTGACCGCCGTCGCCCGCACCGCGCAGCTGGGCGATCAGATCACGGTCGGAATCCCCCGGTGCGGATCCGGGGCCGGGCGGGTACGGCGGGCGTGGGGGGTGAGGGGGTTGCACTGGACCTTTTCCTTCCGGACCGCAGGGCGGCACGGGGAATGCGCGCCCTGCGGAAATCAGTGCCTGATTGGTGCATACCTGTCAGGGGTTCGGCCTTCCTCCATGAGCCCGGCCGCATCCCTCCCGCGGGACGCTCACCTTCGCACACGCGCATCACAGGAAACAAGAAGTTCGACTGACTGAAGTTCAGGACCCTTGAATTCAAGATGAGTTACCGCGGGTACCCCGCACCCGCATTCGAAACCGGCCGATCGGCGAAGCATCGGCCACCGGCCTGTTGCAAAAGCCGGATGACGCACCGCCCACAGGCTTCTCCCATGACTTCCTCGGCGCGGTCTCATCCCCGTGGCCCGGCACGGGACGCGTGGTCACACGCGCGCCGGTGCCGCCCCTCCCCCGCACGGTGCGCGAGGCGTCGGCCCGGCCGCCGGGCCCGGCACCCGGTTCCTGCCCGCGGTGAAGGAGAAGCCGAAGGAGTCGAGGGGCACTTCGACCACGTCCAGGAAGCGGAGGAGGCGCTCGCGGCCAGGGGCGCCACGGTGCGCCTCGACGCGGTGCGGACCCCGTTCCGCCGCGTGCTCGACCTCCGCGGACCGGCTCCGATCCGGTACGCGTCACCGGCCCGGTGGAGAAGCCGTCCCACGACAAGGGGTCGCCTTCGACGGGCCGCGCCGCTCCACCGGCGGCACGGCGGACCACCTCCGCACGGCGGTCCGCCCGGCCCGGGACCGCCCGGACCCCGGCCCCTGGCGCGCAGCCCGGCTCAAGGAGTTCACCGCGGGGCCGGGGGGCGGGTCCGCCGGGCGGAAGGGGGAACGCCGGGCGGCCCGAAACGCCGGGTCAGCCGTTCGGTCGCAGCGTCCACACCACCGTCATCTCCCCGGTGACGGCGCCGTCCTCGCGCTGGATGGCGACGGTCACGGGGAACTCCGGGCGCTTGCCCTCGTCGAGTTCGGCGACGACGTCCGCGGCGGGGCGGCCGAGGGTCGCCGTGGCCTTGACCGGGCCGAGGGCGATCTTCTTGAACGCGATCTCCGCGGTGACCGGCAGCGGCACGGCACGCGAGAGCTGGTCGCCGAAGGCGGCGAGCACGATGGCACCGCTGGCCGACTCACCGAGGGTGAACATCGCCCCGGCGTGCGGCCCGCCCACGTGGTTGCGGTACTCGCTCTGGTCCGGCAGGGACAGCACGGCCCGCTCCGGGGTGGTCTCGAGGTACTCGAGGTTCAGGGTCCGCACCATCGGAACCGTGGCGGCCAGCAGCTCGCCGATCGACATCTGGTCTGCGCTCATGGCCGCAATGTTACTCGCGAGTAGCACACTCTGGCCAGAGCCCGCACGCCACCCACTAGGGTTAAGTGCCATGTGGCCAGGACAGCAGCCGCCCGGGGGCGAGCAGAACCCGCAGAACAACCCGTACCAGCAGCCCGGGTACCAGCAGCCGAATCCGTACCAGCAGCCCGGCTACCAGCAGTCCAACCCCTATGCGCAGCAACCCCAGCAGCCGCCGTGGGGCGCTCCGGCACCCCTCGGCGGCCCCCAGCCCCCGCAGCGGCCGCAGGGCGGTGGCGGGGGGAACCGGACGAAGCTGGTCGCGATCGTGGCGGCCGCCGCCGTGGTCGTCGCGGCCGGCGTGACCGGATTCCTCGTGCTGGGCGGCGGCAAGGACGACGAGGGAGGCGGTTCGCACGACAAGGCGAGCACGTCGCCGACCGCCACCTCCTCGGCCTCGAAGGACAACCCGCGCGGCGACGAGACCGAGAAGCCGACCGTCGCGGGCTGGAAGGTCGTGGTCAACCCCAAGTGGGGCACGGCGTTCGACGTCCCCGCGGACTGGCAGGTCGACTCCCCGAGTTCCTACCTGGGCTTCACCGACGACAAGTCGTCCGACGGCAAGCCGCTCGCCATGATGTCGGCACCCGCCGAGTTCAAGCCCAAGTGGTGCACCTCCGACGACGACAAGGACGGCAAGACCTCGGTCACCTCGCTGGCCGCGGCGGGCACGAAGGGCGCGAGCGGCGCCAAGAGCCCGGCCGACGCGGCGGTCAGGGAAGCACCCACGTGGGTGTACGCCGGCTACACCCAGCCGGACAAGAAGAGCGTCACGTACGACAAGAAGGCCACCCCCTACACGACCGCCTCGGGCGTCAAGGGCGCCTATGTCTGGGCACGTTCGACGAACACCCCGCGCAAGGGCAAGTGCGCGAGCGACGGCAAGGCGCTCACCTTCGGCTTCAAGAACTCCGCCGGGGACCTGGTGATGTTCAACCTGTTCGGCGCGAAGGGCGTGAAGGAAGAGGTCGACACCGCGACCATCATGAAGATCGTCAGCACGATACGGCTGCACGGGGAACCGACGGCGAGCTGACCGGTCAGCCGATGCCGAACGCCCCGTCCGGCGGGACCGGTGACGGCACGGCGTCCTCGTCCCGGACCGGTGCGGCGGCGCCGGTGAACTCCCGCAGCACCGCACCGTGCTCGACCCGGGCCGGGAAGGCGTCGGAGGCGGTCTGCCGGGCCAGGGTGGCCGTGTCGAGCGGGTGGTGCGCGGCGACGAGCACCGCGTTGCCGAACCGGCGGCCGCGCAGCACACCCGGCTCGGCGATCAGTGCCAGCTCCTCGAAGACGGCCGCGAAGGTGGCGAGTTGGGAGCGGAGGAAGGCGAACGGGGCGGCGTCGGCGAGGTTGGCGAGATAGACCCCGTCGGCGCGCAGCACGCGGGCGGCCTCGCGGGCGTAGGCGAGCGAGGTGAGGTGCGCGGGGACCCGGGAGCCGCCGAAGACGTCGGCGATCAGCACGTCCGCCGAGCCGGCCGGCGCGGCCTCGAGCCAGGCGCGGGCGTCGGCGGCGTGCAGCGTGATGCCGGCGCCGGCCGGCAGCGGCAGATACTCGGCGACCAGTTCCAGCAGCCCCCGGTCGGCCTCCACGACGTCCTGCCGGGATCCGGGCCGGGTCGCCGCGAGGTACCGGGGCAGGGTGAGCGCGCCGCCGCCGAGGTGCAGCACGTCCAGCGGCCGCCCCGGCTCGGCGACGGTCTGCAGGACGTACCCGAGCCGCCGCGCGTACTCGAACTCCAGATGCGCCGGGGCGTCCAGGTCCACGTACGACTGCGGCGCCCCGTCGACCGTGAGCAGCCATGCCCGCTCCCGGTCGACGTCCGGCATCAGCTTGGCCGTGCCGTGGTCGGTGACACGGGAGACGGGTATGGGCTCGCTCACCCTCCCATTGTGCCCAGGCGCTAGTTGACGGCGGTCACCGTCCCCGCCCCCACGGTCCGGCCGCCCTCGCGGACGGCGAAGCCGAGTCCCGGCTCGAGCGGCACCTCGCGCCCCAGCTCCACGGTCATGCTCACCGTGTCCCCGGGCCGCGCCACCGCCGCCTCGCCGAGGTCGACCGCCCCGACCACGTCGGCCGTCCGGATGTAGAACTGCGGCCGGTACCCCGTGGCGACGGGCGTCGTACGGCCGCCCTCCCGCGCCGACAGCACGTACACCTGCGCCGAGAACCGGCGCCGGGGCACGACGCTGCCGGGCGCGGCCACCACGTGCCCCCGCCGGACGGCGTCCCGTGGCACACCGCGCAGCAGCAGTGCCACGTTGTCCCCGGCCTGCGCCTCCTCCATGGGCTTGCCGAAGGTCTCCAGACCGGTGACGACCGTCTCCACGCCGGCGCCGGGCACCTCGACCCGGTCACCGACCCGGACCGTGCCCCGTTCGACGGCGCCGGTGACGACGGTCCCCCGCCCGGTGATGGTGAGCACGTTCTCCACCGGGAGCAGGAACGGCGCGTCCAGGTACCGCTCCGGCATGGGCACGTACGTGTCCACCGCGTCGAGCAGCGCCTCGATGGACGCCGTCCAGCGCGGGTCGCCCTCCAGGGCCCCGAGCCCGGAGACCCGTACGACGGGGGCGGTGTCACCGCCGTAGCCGTGCGCGGTGAGCAGCTCGCGGACCTCGAGTTCGACGAGGTCCGTGAGCTCCTCGTCACCGGCGTCGGCCTTGTTGAGCGCGACGACGACGTGGTCCACGCCCACCTGGCGGGCGAGCAGCACGTGTTCGGCGGTCTGCGGCATGATCCCGTCCAGCGCGGAGACGACCAGGATCACCCCGTCGAGCTGGGCGGCGCCGGTGACCATGTTCTTGACGTAGTCGGCGTGGCCCGGCATGTCCACGTGCGCGTAGTGCCGGGTGTCGGTCTCGTACTCGACGTGCGCGATGTTGATGGTGATGCCGCGCGCGGCCTCCTCCGGGGCCCGGTCGATGCGGTCGAAGGGCACGAAGGTGCCGGTGCCGCGCTCGGCGAGGACCTTGGTGATGGCGGCGGTCAGCGTGGTCTTGCCGTGGTCGACGTGGCCCATCGTGCCGATGTTCAGGTGCGGTTTGGTGCGTACGTACGCCGTCTTGGGCATGGCTGAGTACCTCGAAGCCTCTGCAGAGGAGAGATCCGGGACGGACGGGGACCCCGAGGACCGGCCGACCCTCCCCCTGCGGGGTCCGCCGGACGTTCCGGGGAGGGTCAGCTTCGGGCGCCGTCGACAGCGGCCAGGAGGATCGGGACGGCAGCCTTCGGGGCATCCGCGACCGCGGATGCTGCGAGGAGGAAGGCGTACCGGAACATGACGCAGATCATGGCCGACGCTTCGTCCCACGTCGAATGGTTTTCCGCGCGCCGCCGCACCCCGGATGCCGCCCGACGGACGGCTTCCCTACGCCGATCACATACCTTCGTCGGTTAGTGTCACCGGATGCTCGATGCCACCAACCGCTCTGGGGGCACCGCCACGGCCTCTCCCCGGGCCGCCGCCACGGAGCTCACGGTCGCCGTCCCCGCGGCCGTGACCGCTCCACACCTCCGCTCGCCCCTGCCCTCCGCCGTGCCCGGGGCACGGTCCGGTCCCGCCGCCCGCTGCACCCGCGTGCTGCTGTCGCCGTGGTCACGCCTGTCGCTGCTCGCGGCGCTGCTCACGGCCGCCGCGGCCTGCGTACTGCTGTTCGAGCCACAGCGGCTGATCACGCACGGCTGGCCGCCGCAGCTCGGCGGGGCCGCCGCGGCGGCCGTGTTCGCGGCGGCGTACGGGCTGTGCACGGTGGCCTTCGTGCCCCGGCCGCTGCTGAACCTCGCGGCGGGCGCCCTGTTCGGCTCCCAGATGGGTCTGGGGACGGCGCTGGCGGGCACCGTGCTCGGCGCCGGGGTCGCCTTCGGGCTGGGCCGGCTGCTCGGCCAGGACGCGCTGCGTCCGCTGCTGCGGGGCCGCTGGCTGAAGGCCGCCGACGGACAGCTCAGCCGGCACGGCTTCCGCTCGATGATGGTGGCGCGGCTCTTCCCCGGCGTGCCGTTCTGGGCCGCGAACTACTGCGCCGCCGTCTCCCGGATGGGCTGGCTGCCGTTCCTGCTGGCGACGGCGCTCGGCTCGGTCCCGAACACCGCCGCGTACGCCGTCGCCGGGGCGCGCGCCTCGGCGCCGACCTCGCCGGCCTTCCTGGTGGCGATGGCCTTGATCGCGGTTCCCGCCCTGGTGGGCACGGCGGTGGCCTGGCGCAAGCGGCACCACCTGCGCGCCCGCTGAGGGCCCGGCCGAGCTGCCGTTGGGCTTGCCCTTGCCGATGGGGGTGCGTACGGCTTCGACGATGACTGCGTCACGCATGGTGGCGGCCTCCACGACTACGGGGCAGGACGGGACGGGACTACCAATGAGTAGGAAAATCAAACCCTCCCCTGGACTGTGCGCATGGCCGCCACGAAGGACCCGCGCCCCTGCTCCATCCCCGACGCCCTCGCGCTCGTCGGGGAGAAGTACTCGCTGCTCGTGCTGCGCGAGGCGTGCCTCGGCAACGGCCGCTTCGACCAGCTCGTGCGCAACATCGGCGCCCCGCGCGACATCCTGGCCACCCGGCTGCGCCGGCTCGTGGACGCCGGGATCCTGACCAGGCGGGCCTACAGCGAGCGCCCGCAGAGCTTCGAGTACCGGCCCACCCAGGCGGGCCTGGAGCTGGAGCCGGTCCTGATGACCCTCATGGCGTGGGGCGACCGGCATCTGCGCGAGGACGACGACCGTCCCATGGTGATCGAGCACATCTGCGGCAACGAACTGGTCCCGGCCGTCACCTGCCGGGCCTGCGGCGAAGTGGTACGCCACGAGGACCTCACGGCCCACCCGCAGAGTGAGGGCTGGACGGTGGCGGGGCCGACGGCCGCGTAGCTCCCTGCCGTCAGGCGGGCCCCGGATACACGTCGAGCCGCCCGCACATCCCGAACTGCCCGTACGCCGACGGCTGCTCGGCCCGCACCAGGGCGGCGGCCAGATGGGAGGCGTCACCTCGCTCGAGCCGGTCGAGCTGCTCCGCCGTCACGGCCGCGGCGGCCTGTGCGCCACGCCGCCAGCGCTCGCGCCACTCGGCGATCCGGGGCCGTACCAGCGCCGCAGCCGCCCGGTGGAAGGCCGCCAGCGCCTGAGGGCCGGCGGCCTCGCGCAGCGCACGGTAGCCCTCCAGCGCGAGATCGCGCCGGGCCCGGGCGATCCGCTCCCGCTCCGCCTCCGGAGCGTCGGCCGGGACGGTGGCCGCGGCGGCGTAGGTCTCGGGATCGGTCAGGTGCTCCGGAGGCAGGGTGAGCACCGCGTCGCCCGCCTCGGGCAGGCCGCTGTTCTGCATGAGGACGGTGATGCGCAGGCCGGCCTCGTTGACGAGCCGGTGGATCGTCCCCGGGGTGAACCAGGCCACCGTGCCGGGCACGAGGGGGGTGACCTGGTATCCGGACGTCGTGAGCGTCTGCACGGCACCCCGCCCGGCAGTGACCACGTACGCCTCCGAGCAGACCAGGTGCAGATGGGGAGTTCCGCCGCGGACGCCGTCGGCGGCGGGCCAGTCGTACACGCACAGCCGGGAGACGGCGACGCCGCCCGGCAGGCCCGTGAACTCCCCGCCGCTCACCACGGATGCGCCTCCAGGTACCCGGCGATCTCCGAGCGCTCCCAGGCTCCGTCCGCCACGACGACCCGGTAGCGCCGGCGCAGGGTGTCGCCGGGGGCCAGCTCCAGCTCGTCGAAGAACGCCCAGGACGGGGCGACGGCGGCGAACGGCTCGTTGCGCACGAACCAGTGGGCCGGATGGTTCCCCCCGGCACCGAGGTGGTCGTTCTCCGGGGCGTGCGCGAAGACGAGCGTCGCGTGCCCGTCGGAGACGTCGTGCTCGCCGGAGAAGGCCAGCCACGGCGCCTGGGCGCCCATCAGCCCGGGGCCCTCGGCGTCCGGGCCGATGATCCGGCCCGCACGGAAGGCGCGCGGGCCGCGCCAGAACAGGCCCGTGTAGCCGGCCATCTCACGCCCCGCGGTGGTCGGACTGCCGAAGCGGAGCGGCTCGGCCCGCCGGTTGGTGATGGCGCTGGTCCAGGTCAGCGCCCAGGAACCGGACGCCGGGTCCACGTCGTGCACCTCGATCCGGCGTTCCTCCTCCGCCCACAGTTCACCGGTGCAGGGGTGCCAGGTCAGCCGCTCCGCGATGACCACGCGGCCGTCGTGCGCGGTGACCTCGTCGAAGGCGACGTGCGCCATCGAGCCGACCCGCTCCGGGAGTTCGAGGTACTCCTCGCCGTGGACGTAGGAGTTGCCGCCCCACAGGTTGGCGCCGGACAGGTGCGAGGCCGTCAGCTGCAGGCCCTTGTGCCAGCGGTGGTCGTTGGGCCGGTAGTCGGTCACGACGTCGCCGGCCAACGTCCGGATCGGGTGGAGGTACGGCTTCGGCGCCTCCCAGGCGGCCTCCGGCCGGTAGACGTAGGCGAGGAGTTCGACGCCGGTGCCGGGCTCCGTGACGGTGATGCGGTCACCGAGGGCGTGCACGACCTCCAGCCGGCCCGTGGGGGTCACGCGGACACCTCCTCCGCGACGACGGGCGCCCAGCCGGGCACGCCCCCGTGCATCGCCGTGTAGAACGGGTCGCCGGGCCCGATCTCGCCCGCCTTCACCGTGGTGTCGGTGAACGCCGACTTGTACAGCGCGGCGATCAGCTCCAGGCTGGTGCGCCCGTCCGCCCCGCTGCTGCGCGGCCGCTCACCCGCGCGCATGCTCGCGACGAGCTCCCGCAGCTGCTCCAGGTGCGAGCTGGGCACGTCGGCGCCGAAGTTCTGCCAGGCGGCGGCCTCGGCGTCCGGCACGTCCCGGGCCGGGGTGATGCGCCAGTTCGCGTTGCCGTGGCCGTAGAGGTGGGTGAGTTCGACGGTGGCCCGTTCGCAGTCGATGCGGATGCGGCTCACCTCGTCGGGGCTCAGCACGCTGTTGACGACCGTCGCCATGGCGCCGCTCTCGAACCGGACCAGCGCGGTGGAGACGTCCTCGGTCTCCACGTCGTGGACCAGCCGCCCGGCCATGGCGCGCACCTCGCGCCACGGGCCGAGCAGGTCCAGGAGCAGATCCATCTGGTGGATGCCGTGGCCCATGGCGGGCCCGCCGCCCTCGGTGTGCCAGCGGCCCCGCCAGGGCACGGCGTAGTAGGCGGTGTCGCGGTACCAGGTGGTCTGGCAGTGCGCCACGAGCGGACGCCCCATCGCCCGCTCGGCGATCAGCCGGCGCACGTGCCGGGAGCCCGAGCCGAAGCGGTGCTGGAAGACGATCGACGCGTACGGGCCGCCGTCCGTTCCCTCCTCCGCCTCCACGGCGTCGTAGTCGGCGAGCGTCGGCACCGGCGGCTTCTCGCACCACACCCAGGCCCCGGCGCGCAGCGCGGCCACGCTCTGCTCGCGGTGCAGCGTCGGCGGGGTGCAGATGGAGACCAGGTCGGGCCGCTGCTCCTCGAGCATCCGCTGCAGGTCGGTGTAGGCGTGCGGGATGCCGGCCTCGGCGCAGAACGCCTCGGCGGCCCGGGCGTCGACGTCCATGGCGGCGACGACCTCGGTCTCGCCCTCCTCGGCGAGCCGCGCGAGCGCGGGCAGGTGGGAACCGCGTCCGATGGCGCCGGTGCCGACGACGGCGGCCCGGATGCGCCGGCCGGCGAGCGGGGTGGTGGGGCGGGGCATGGGCGTGATCAGCACTCCTCCGGGGACGGCGGGCGGGCGCGGACCAGCACGGCAAGCGCTTTCCCTGACCTCTGCAACGTATGTGGCGACATTGTGGCCGGTCAACACCCCCCTGCCGGGCCCGCCCGGCCCACCCCTGTGTCGGACCTGTCACGTCAGGGCGGTACGCTGCTGCCCTCACGGCACAAGATCACCGCCGGACCGCCGTCGGGACCAGCGCGGGATCGCCCTCAACCCCCTCGGCCCACTCAGCACTTGGACACGACACCTTCATGTCTTGGTTTGAATCCCTCGTCCTCGGACTCGTCCAGGGGCTGACCGAGTTCCTCCCCGTCTCCTCCAGCGCGCACCTGCGGCTGACCGCGGCCTTCTCCGGCTGGAAGGACCCGGGCGCGGCGTTCACGGCGATCACCCAGATCGGCACGGAGACCGCGGTGCTGATCTACTTCCGCAGGGACATCGGGCGGATCGTCTCGGCCTGGTTCCGGTCACTGGCCGACAAGGAGATGCGCCGGGACCACGACGCCCAGACGGGCTGGCTGGTGATCGTCGGCTCCATACCCATCGGGGTCCTGGGCGTGACGCTCAAGGACCAGATCGAGGGACCGTTCCGCGATCTGCGGATCACCGCGACGATGCTGATCGTCGTCGGCGTGGTCATCGGCATCGCCGACCGGCTGGCGGCGCGCGACGAGACGGGCGGGCGGCACCGGGCGCCCAAGCAGCGCAAGACCCTCGCCGACCTCGGCGTCAAGGACGGTCTCGTCTACGGCCTCTGCCAGGCCTGCGCCCTCGTCCCGGGCGTCTCCCGCTCGGGCGCCACGATCAGCGGCGGCCTGTTCATGGGCTACCGCCGCGAGGCGGCCGCCCGCTACTCCTTCCTGCTCGCCGTACCGGCGGTGCTCGCCTCGGGCGCCTTCGAGGTGAAGGACGCGGTGGGCAGCGGGCATGTGGCGTGGGGGCCGACGCTGTTCGCCACGGTGATCGCCTTCGCGTCCGGGTACGCGGTGATCGCCTGGTTCATGAAGTTCATCTCGTCGAAGAGCTTCATGCCGTTCGTCTGGTACCGCGTCGCCCTCGGCATCGTCATCATCGCCCTCGTCACAGCGGGTGTACTGAGCCCGCACGCGGCCGAGTCGGCGAGCTGAGCCGCGGCCGGGCCGGCCGGGCCGTGACCGACCCCATACGTTCTGTGTAGCGGCGTGGTAGCGCAGTGTCAGTGCTTGCCCCTAGGCTTGTCCGCGTGTTCCCCGATTCCATGACCCCTGGTTCCGTGCGGTCTGCTGCCGAGGTGAACGAGCAGATCCGCGCCCTGTGGCTGCGTGCGGGCGGATCCCTGTCGGCCCAGGAGCGGACGGAGTACGAACTGCTGGTGATCGAGTGGGCCGAGGCGATCCGCGACGGGATCGTCGAGGCGGCCTGACGGCCCTCGCCCCGGCGAACCCGCCCGCCCCGCACCGCCTCCTCAGGGCACCGTCGGCATCGTGACGTGCCGTTTGACCAGTTCGTACGAGGCCAACCGGTCGGCCAACGCGTACACCGGCGTCACCAGCATGAGTTCGTCCGCACCGGTGACGTCCACCAGGTGCGTGAGACGCTTCGCGACGGCTTCGGGTGAGCCGTGCGCCTGATGGGCGCGGAAGCCGGCCGGCGCCCGCGCCTCTTGCGCGGTGTCACGTCCGCGGCACCGCCGCGCCCGCGCGTCCCTGCCGAACGCGGGCGGAGAACAGCGCGTCTCGGAGCGAGCCGGCGCGGTGCCCCGAGGGATACGCCACCGGACGCCGCACCCGCGGACCGGGCACCGGCCGGCCGTCAGGCTCTCAGCCGCTCCCGGTCCCCCATGACCACCACGGGGTGGAGGCGGGGATCGATGGTGCGCAGCAGGGTCTTCATCCCGGACTCGGGAACGGTGACACAGGCAGACGTGCCGTCGCCGTGATCCAGGTGCAGCCAGATGCCGCCGCCCTTCTCCACTCCCTGAGGACGGCTCCAGTCGAACGGCGCGACGCCTTTGAGCCGGTTGTAGTCGATGGCGATGACGTAGTCGAAGTCGTGGGCGTGCTCGTCGCCGTCCTCCGTCATGGACGCGAAGGCGTTGTCGTCGTACCAGTAGCGCAGGCGGCTGCCCGGATCCTTGCGAGACCCACCCGCGTCCGTCAGGGAGAACACACCCACGGGACTGCGCTCGTCGTCCATGCGATGGTCGGTCGTCCAGCCTTCCCTGCCGTTGTGGGCGGGCCAGCTGCCCGCCCGTTTCCAGGCCGTGCCCTGCCTCTCGTAGAGCACGACGGTGCTCTCGGCGGAGTCCCGGCCGTCGCCGTAGACGACCACGGCCTGGCGGGTGTCGGCCGGTACCCGCTTCCCCATGCGTCTTCCGACACCCGGAAGAGGCGGACCGGCCTGCGGACCGGGGGAGCCGGACACCGCCGGGTTGTTGACACCCGGTGCGCCGGCGTGGTTCCGGTGCCCGTCGGCTCCGGCGCACGCGGCGGTGCCGGTCAGCAGGGCGCCGCAGGCAAGAGCCGCGGATATGGTCTGCCGCGCGCCACCGCGCCGCGTCGGCAGAGGACTGGATCGTATGACAGTGGATGTCCGCATGATCAGGATCTTCTGGCGGGGCGGCCCCGGCACGCATCCGGAGACGGCATCCGGCGTAACGGCAGCGCTGCGCCGGGCACCGTGCCGGACACCGCGGCCCGGATCATCCGTTGCCCTCCCGCCGCCGCACGAAGTACCTCAACGGCGTGTCCGGTCACGGTCACAGGTGGGCCGGCGGTTCGTCCCCGACGGGATATGGCCGTTCCACGGGCAACAAGGCTGCCGCGCGGTCGAGTTCACCGCACCGCACGAGGGAGTGGACCTGCCTGGAGAGCGGTGTGACGTCCTCGATGCCGACGATCCACTGGTCCGCGTACCGGGCCGCGGCCTCCCCGGCGAGACCCAGCTGAAGCGAGCGGTGGGGCAACGGGCGCAGGTGCAGATCGCGTTCCGGATCCCACTGCACGCGCGCCGGCGCCCTCCTCAGCCGCCGTTTCCACTCGGCCTGGTCACCGTGCAGCTCGGGCACGTAGTGCGAGAGGCAGGCGTGCCGCAGCGCCCACTCGAAGCCCTCGCGGGTGATCTCGACGGCCAGAACGGTCTCCTGTCCCTCCTTCGCAGCCCAGCCGCAGCGGTACATCATCCAGAGGAAGGACGGCTTGATCCAGGTCATGCGGTCGCGCTTCCAGGAGGACGGGAAGCGGCCGTGCCGGGCCGCCGGGCGGCCGATCTCCGGAGGGTAGGCCTGGTAGACGGTGATCGTGGAATCCGTGTGGCGGGCGCGGATCCGGAACCTGGGTTCCGGCGCGGCCGGCCGGTCGTTCGACGAGACGTTCACGGGACCAGCCTCCGCCGTCGCGCCCGCCCGGCACCACCGAATATCCCCGGGTCCCCGCACGCCTCTTGGCTCCTCCCGCCCGGTGCCCAACACTGTGCCGATGACGCAGCGCGTGGAGCTCGCGACCGTGATGGACCGGCTGGCCGTGGACGGGCTGGTGACCGACTACGCGGTGGCCGTGGACGACGGTGACTGGACGGCGTACCAGGGGTTGTTCACGGCGGACGGCCGGGCCGACTACCGCAGTGCCGGCGGCATCGAGGGGGACGTGGGACGGGTCGCCGGGTGGCTCGCGCAGAGCCTGGGGCTGTTCGGGATGCGGCAGCACCTGATCGTCAACCGGCGGGTGCGGTTCGGCGTCCTGGAGCAGGACACCGGGGACACCGCCGAGGTGCAGGCCGACTACGTCAACCCGATGCGGTTCGCGGGCGGCGACGGCGGCTCCACCGCGCCGGACCTCGTGTGCGGCGGGCGCTACTCCTTCGCCCTGCTGCGCACCGCCGACGGCTGGCGCCTGCGCGAGGTCGTCGTCGAGGAGAAATGGCGCCGCTTGCCGGATCGGCGGCCGGCACCGGCGGGGTGAGCCCGGGGCCCCTGTCCGGCACCCCCTCCCGGCGCGCACACTGGAGCCACCCGCCGGTACATCGGTGTGCACATGCTGCCGTTCACTGGGTAGGGAGGCGATCTATGGATACGTTCGACCGCTGGCTCGCCTCCCCGTGGTGGCGTTCCCTCGCCGCCGTGCTCGCGGGTGCCCTTCCCGTGCTCGCGTTTCCCGCGCCCTCGCTGTGGTGGTTCGCGTTCGTCGCGCTCGTCCCGTGGATCCTGCTCGCGCGCACGGCGCCGACGGGGCGGCGGGCGGCGTACGACGGCTGGTGCGGCGGGTTCGGGTTCCTGCTGGCGGTGCACCACTGGCTGCTGCCGAGCCTGCACGTGTTCATCTTCCTGCTGGCCGCCCTGCTGGGTGCCCTCTGGGCGCCGTGGGGCTGGCTGACGCGCCGGCTCCTCGGCGACCGGCCGGGGAGCGGGGTGACCGGTCGCGGCCGGGGAGCGGCCGCGCTGCTGGTGCTGCCGTCGGCCTGGCTGGCGGTGGAGCTGGTGCGCTCCTGGCAGGGGCTGGGCGGCCCGTGGGGCATGCTCGGTGCCACGCAGTGGCAGGTGGCCCCGGCACTGCGGCTCGCCTCGGTGGGCGGGGTGTGGCTGCTGAGCTTCCTGGTGGTGGCCGTGAACGTCGCGATCGCCCTGCTGGTGTCGGTGCGCGGATTCCGGTTGCCCGCCGTCGCCACGCTGGTGACCGTCGCCGCCGCGACCTCGGCGGCCTGGGTGTGGTCACCGCGGCCGCATGTGGACGGCCGGGTGCGCGTCGCGGTCGTCCAGCCCGGCGTGATCGAGGGGCCCGACGCGCGCTTCGACCGCGAGGAGGCGCTCACCCGGAGGCTCGCCGGGCACCACGTCGACCTGGTCGTGTGGGGGGAGAGCAGCGTCGGGTACGACCTCGACGACCGCCCCGACCTGGCCCGCCGGCTGGCCGCGCTGTCCCGTTCGACCGGCGCCGACGTACTGGTCAACGTGGACGCCCGCCGCGCCGACCGGCCCGGCATCTACAAGAGTTCGATACTGATCGGCCCGGGCGGCCCGACCGGCGAACGGTACGACAAGATGCGGCTCGTCCCGTTCGGCGAGTACATACCCGCCCGCTCGCTGCTCGGCTGGGCCACCTCCGTGGGCAAGGCGGCGGGCGAGGACCGGCGGCGCGGCACCCGGCAGGTGGTGATGAACGTGGGCCACGGGCTGCGCGTGGGTCCCCTGGTGTGCTTCGAGACCGCGTTCCCCGACATGAGCCGCCATCTCGCCGAGGACGGCGCGGACGTCCTGCTCGGCCAGTCGTCGACGTCGTCGTTCCAGGGCAGCTGGGCCCCCGCCCAGCACGCCTCACTGGGCGCGCTGCGCGCCGCCGAGACCGGTCGTCCCATGGTCCACGCGACGCTGACCGGCGTCTCCGCGGTGTACGGGCCCGCCGGGCAGCGCGTCGGCCCCTGGCTCGGCACGGATGCGAGCACGACCCGGGTGTACGACGTGCCCCTCGCGCACGGCACCACCCCGTATGTCCGCTACGGCGACTGGCCGGTGCACGGTGCCCTGCTCATACTCGCGACGCTGGGCGTGGGCGAAGGGCTGCGCGCCCTCAGACTGCGCCGGACGGCCGCCCCTGGACCGCAAGCACCACCCGCTCGCACACCTCGTGAGACACCAGCGCGTCCCGCGCGCTGAGCACCTCGCCCGCGCGCACCGCGGTGAGGAACGCCAGTACCGCCTGCTCGATGCCGCGCTGCCGGGCGACCGGTACCCAGTCGCCGCGGCGGCGCACTGTCGGCTGGCCCTTGTGGTCGATTATCTCGGCGAGGTTGACGACCTGGCGCTTGGTGTCCTGGCCGGAGACCTCGAGGATCTCCTCGGCCGAGCCGCTGAGCCGGTTCATCACGCCGAGCGCGGTGAAGCCGTCGCCGGCGAGCTGGAGCACCACGTGGTGCAGCAGGCCGTCCTCCGTGCGGGCGCGCACGGTCACGTCGTCGACCGGGCCCGGGACCAGGAACCGCAGGGTGTCGACGACGTGGATGAAGTCGTCGAGGATCACCGAGCGAGGTTCCTCCGGCAGCCCGACCCGGTTCTTCTGCATGATGATCAGCTCACGCGGATGGTCGGCGCACTGCGCGTACCCGGGGGCGTACCGCCGGTTGAAGCCGACGGCGAGCGAGACGCCGCGCCGCTCGGCGAGCTCCACCAGCCGCTCGGAGTCGGCGAGTTCGTAGGCCAGCGGCTTGTCGACGTAGGTCGGTACGCCCGCCTCGAGCAGCCGGGTGACGATCTCGGGGTGCGCGACGGTGGACGCGTGCACGAAGGCGGCGTCGAGGTCCTGGGCGAGCAGGGCGTCCAGGGTGGGGTGCCGCCGGCCGGCCGGGAGGTGGAGGCCGTCGGCGACCCGGGCGAGCGTGGCGGGCGTGCGGGTGTGCAGGTGGAGGTCGATGCCCGGCTGCGCGGCCAGCACCGGCAGGTAGGCCTTCTGCGCGATGTCGCCGAGTCCGATGCAGCCGACCTTCACGTGCGCTCCTTGTCCTGGTTGCCCCCGGGTGTCCTGCCGGAAGCATACGGGGGCCGCCAGTCCGCGATGCCGTCGAAGCCGCGCAGCAACAGCGCGGGGGCGGCCTTCGACAGCACCGCGACGGCGGTGTCGCGCACGGCCACGGGCGCACGGCTGTCGGTCATGCTCATCCGGGCGGCCCTGACCGCCTGGCGGGCGATGGCGGTCGTGCGGGGCAGCCGGGCCGCCGTGTGCTGGCCGCGATGCTCACCGCCGTCGGCTCGGCCGACCCGGCCCGGCACGTGCTGTCGCTGGTCGGCTGGGTGGACGGGCTGATGTTCTCGTGCGTGGCCGGGTCGTTCAACGCCGAGGTGCCGAGCCTGGCGGAGGTGCGGGCGGGGGTGCGGGAGCTGCTGCGCGGGATGCTCGGGCGCTGACGGGGAACGGTGTGCGCGGAAAACCGATGGGCACGGCCGCGGAGTCGGGCCAGGATGGGAGCATGACGATCGAGCGGGAAGAGCCTGCCCAGGATGCCGACGAACGCACCATGCTGGAAGGCTGGCTGGAGTACCACCGCCGGACGCTGGCCTGGAAGTGCGAGGGCCTGACCGACGAACAGCTGCGCACGGCGTCCGTGCCACCGTCCGAGCTGTCGCTGATGGGGCTGGTGCGGCACATGGCGGAGGTGGAGCGGGGCTGGTTCCGCAAGGTGCTGGCCGGCGAGGATCCCGGGCCGATCTACTACAGCGAGGAGGACCAGGACGGCGAGTTCCACCTCACCGAGGCCGACACCTGGCAGGAGGCGTACGGCACGTGGCAGGCCGAGATCGGGATGGCCCGCCGCCACGCGGCCGGATTCGGTCTCGACGACCTCTCCAAGGGCACCGGCAGGTCCACCGGCGAACCCTTCAGCCTGCGCTGGATCTACAGCCATATGATCGAGGAGTACGCCCGCCACAACGGCCACGCCGACCTGATCCGGGAACGGCTGGACGGCGCCACCGGCGACTGACGTCAGCCCCGGCACGCCCGCACCCACCCGTACGGGGCACGAGATCACCCGTGCGGGTCACCATCGGTGCCCATGCCGTTTCCAACCCGGGCGTCGGCCAGCAGAGTTGCGCGGGTGCATCGAACGACGACCACCGCAGCACTCCTGGCCACCGTGGCCGTCTCGGCCCTCTCCGGCTGTGTGACGGTCCAGCGCGCACCGGCACCCGGGCCGGCGCCGGGTGTGGCGTCGGGTGTGGCATCGGCCCGGACCTCGGTGCCCCAGCCGGACGGCAGCACCCGGTCGTGGGACGTGCAGGCGCCGGCCAGGGAGGCCCTGGAGAGGGTCGGTCCGTCCCGCCGGCCCGGCCCCTCCGCGACACCCGCCCCGCACCGTCCGCCGGAACCCTGGCAGCCGGCGCCCCGCGTCGCGCGTCCACGGCCCCCTCACAGGCCTGCCGGCCAGCCGCACGTGAAGGTTCCGGGCGCGTCGAAGCCCGTACCGCGGAGCCCCGACGTCTGCGCGCTCGGGAAGCAGTACGGCGGCTGGCGCCCGGACAGCCGGCAGGCGGTGATCTGCGAGCAGGTCTACGGGCACCGGCCGTCAGCACAGCGACCGTGAGGGCACCTTCCCCGGCCGCGGACCGGCGCTACATCGGACGCTGCCTCGGCGGCCCCCAGGTTCCTCCGGAGGGGCCGTCCTCCCCCAGCCGCAGCTCCAGCCGGCTGATCGCAGCCCGCACCCCGTCCCCGTACCGGTCGTCGCCGAGCGCGTCGGCCGCCCCGCGGGCCCGGCGCAGATGCGTGCGGGCGGCCTCGGAGTGGCCCAGTTTCACGTAGTCGGCGGCGAGGTTCAGGTGCAGGCTGGGGTAGAAGGCGCGCACCGCGGCCGGGCTCCCAGGCCCGGCCTCGTGATCCTGGGCCAGTTCCTCAGCCGCCGACAACGCCCGCAGGTCCCAGGCGAGTTCGTCGGAGGGGTCGTCCTGGGTGTCGGCCAGGTAGTGCGCCAGCGTGCAGCGGTGCAGCGGGTCCCCGTCCTCCGCCAGCTCCGCCCACAGATCCAGGAACCGGCGCCGGGCCTCCTCACGGTCCCCGCCGTGATGCAGTATCACGACCTGCCCGATCCGCGTCAGCACGGCGTCCGGCGCCGCCTGGTCCTGTCGCTCCGCCACCGCGTCCTCCGGGCACACGTAGGGGCCTGTCCCGGATGACGCTAACCGGCCGGACCGGCAAACCCGGTCAGGCGGCCCCGTACGGCACAGGACCACCCGGCCGCGGTCAGCCGATGTCCGGGATGCTCCAGTCGATCGGCTCGTGGCCCTGCGCGGCGACGGCCTCGTTGATCTGCGTGAACGGACGGGAGCCGAAGAACTTCCTGGCCGACAGCGGCGAAGGGTGCGCGCCCTTCACCACGGCGTGCCGATCGGCGTCGATCAGCGGGAGCTTCTTCTGCGCGTAGTTGCCCCACAGCACGAAGACCGCCGGGTCGGGCCGGCCGGCCACCGCGCGGATCACGGCGTCCGTGAACCGCTCCCAGCCCCGGCCCTTGTGCGAGTTGGCCTCGCCGCTGCGGACCGTGAGCACCGCGTTCAGCAGCAGGACGCCCTGCTGGGCCCACGGCATCAGATAGCCGTTGTCCGGGATCGGGGTGCCCAGTTCCTCGTGCATCTCCTTGTAGATGTTGCGCAGCGACGGCGGGATCCGCACGCCGGGCCTGACCGAGAAGCACAGGCCGTGGCCCTGGCCCTCGCCGTGGTAGGGGTCCTGGCCGAGGATCAGTACCTTCACCTTCTCGTACGGCGTGGCGTCCAGCGCGGCGAAGACCTCCTCGCGCGGCGGGAAGACGGGACCCTTCGACCGCTCCTCCTCGACGAACTCGGTCAGCTCCTTGAAGTAGGGCTGCTGCAGCTCGTCACCCAGAACCCCGCGCCAGGACTCGGGCAGCATGGCGATGTCGGTCACGTCAACGTCCTCACGATGTGCGGTCACTTGCAGGTCTCAGAACCTACAGGCGACCACTGACAACGGTGCCCCCGTCATCGGAGAACGCCTCCTCTACCAGCTGGTCTTCCGGAACAGCTCCCACACCATCATGATCGTGGACGGGTCGACCGACCGCTCCGCGCCGGAGATGTCGTCGCTCACGGCCAGGTACTGCTTGCCCTGCCACAGCGGCAGCAGCCGCACGTCGTTCGCCAGGATCGTCTGCGCCTCCTGGAAGTCCTTCACCACACGGCTGCGGTCGGCCTCCCGACGGGAGCGGGGCAGCAGTTCGTCAGTGATCTTCGGCGTCGAGTAGGGCGTGCCGACGGCGTTCTGGTTGCCGACGAACGGAGCGATGAAGTTGTCGGGGTCGGGGTAGTCGGGGGACCACCCACGCCCGAACACCGGGTACTCGCCCTTCTGGTAGCCCGTCACGTAGGTGTTCCACGGAGCACCGTGCAGGGTGACGGTGAACAGGCCGGAGGCCTCCAGCTGGCTCTTGATCTCCTGGAACTCCTTCGCGGTCGCCGAACCGTAGCGGTCGGTGGTGTACCAGAGCGTCAGCGGCACCTTCTGGGTGATGCCCGCGTCGGCGAGGATCTTGCGGGCCTTGGAGACGCTGGGGTCCCCGAAGTCGTCGAAGAAGACGGAGGTGTGCCCGGTGAGGCCCGCGGGGACCATGGAGTACAGCGGCTGGACGGTGTCCTTGTAGACCTGGTGGACGAGCTCGCTGCGGTTGATGACCTGGGCGACGGCCCTGCGGACGGGAGTCTTGCGGGCCCAGGGGTCCTTCGGGTTGAACACCAGGTACTCGATCTCGTTGCTCGACCCGTCGATGAGATCGATGTCGCCGCTGGCCTGGTTCTGGAAGGAGAGGATGTCGGCGGCGCCGAGGCCTCGGAAGATGACCTCGATCTTCTTCTTGCGCAGGTCGTCGGCCAGCAGGCGCGAGTCCTGGTAGTAGCGGATGGTCACCGCGTCGTTCCTGCGCTTCGCGAAGCCCTTGTAGCGCTTGTTCGCGACCAGTACGGCCTGCTTGCCCTGCTGGTAGGACTGCAGGTCGTACGGCCCGGACCCGACCACCCGGGCGTCCTTGCGCAGCGCGGTCTGCGAGTACTCCGCGGGGTCCACGATCGACATGCCGGGCGTCGCCAGCACGAACGGGAAGGTGGCGTCCGGCTTGTCCAGGTGGAAGACGACCTCGCGGTCGCCCACCGCCTGGACCCGGTCGAGGCCGGTCAGCAGGCCGGCCGGGCCGGTGCTGACGTTGATCTTCTTGATCCGGTCGAACGAGTACTTGACGGCCTGAGCGTCCAGTTTGTGCCCGTTGGAGAAGGTCAGGTCTGCGCGGAGCTTGCAGGTGTAGACGGTGTTCGACTCCGTGAACCGGCAGCTCTCGGCCGCGTCGGGCTGCGGTGTGGTCGCGCCGACGGGGTAGTTGAGCAGGGTCTGGTAGATGTTGCGGAAGAGTTCCCAGGACTGGTCCCAGGAGGCGGCCGGATCCAGGGTGCTGGGCGCGCTCGTGGTGCCCACCACGATCGGCCCGCCGCCGTTCTGGTCGCCGTCGGAGAAGATTCCGCAGCCGGCCACCAACGATATGGACAGGACCGCAGCCACTTTCTGCAGGCCTCG
Source organism: Streptomyces sp. NPDC004542 (assembly GCF_040610035.1). Taxonomy (NCBI): domain Bacteria; kingdom Bacillati; phylum Actinomycetota; class Actinomycetes; order Kitasatosporales; family Streptomycetaceae; genus Streptomyces; species Streptomyces sp. NPDC004542. The sequence continues at coordinate 42,660 of NZ_JBEXLP010000036.1, read as the reverse complement.
GTTCCGGTTGAACACGCGCACGCTCCTCGATCCGCCATACCAAGGGTCGGCAGACCATACCGCAGCGTCACGCCACCTGAGCCACCCCTGTGACCAGGCTCCTTGATCCACTGTGTGATGACGACGTTGTCATCGCCCTGTCCGTACCTCTTGCGGCGCGAACAGGGCGCCGCTCCCGTGGGGAACGGCGCCCGGGGCGCAGAACGGCGGGTGCCGTCAGCCCACGCCGGCGTTCAGGAAGATGCCCCCGTCGACCACGAGCGTCTGCCCGGTGATCCAGTCGGACTGCGTCGAGGTGAGGAACGCGGCGGCGCCGCCGATGTCGGAGGGCACGCCGAGCCGGGCGAGCGGGTAGGCGGCGGCCGCCTCCTCCTCCCGGCCCTCGTACAGGGCCTGCGCGAACTTGGTCTTCACGACGGCCGGCGCGATGGCGTTGACCCGCACCCTGGGCGCGAACTCGTGCGCGAGCTGCTGGGTCAGGTTGATCATCGCGGCCTTGCTGACGCCGTAGGCGCCGATGAACGGCGAGGCCGCGAGACCCGCGATCGAGGCGATGTTGACGATCGCGCCGCCGTTGTCCTTCTGCCAGGCGTGCCAGGTCTTCTGAGCGAAGCCCAGCGCCGAGATCACGTTGGTCTCGAACACCTTGCGCGCGACCTCCAGGTCGAGGTCGGCGATCGGCCCGAACACCGGGTTCGTACCGGCGTTGTTGACCAGGAAGTCGACGCGGCCGAAGGCCTCCATGGTGCGCCCGACGGCCTCGGCCTGGTGGGCGAGGTCGTGCGCCTTGCCGGCGACGCCGATGACCCGGTCGGCACCGAGCTTCTCGACGGCCTCCTTCAGGGCCTCCTCGTTGCGGCCGGTGATGCACACCCGGTCGCCGCGCGCCACCAGCGCCTCGGCGACGCCGAGGCCGATGCCGCGGCTGGCGCCCGTGACGAGGGCCGCCTTGCCGGAGAGTTCAGGCAGTTCAGTCATGTCCGTGATCCCCAGTGTTCCTAGTTCAGCGGTCCGCCGGCGACGTACAGGACCTGGCCGGAGACGAAGCCGGCGGCCTCGCCGGTGAAGAACGCGATGGCGTTGGCGATGTCCTCGGGCTCGCCGACGCGCTGCACCGGGATCTGGGTGGCGGCGGCGGCCTTGAACTCCTCGAAGCCCATCTTGACGCGCTCGGCCGTGGCCTTGGTCATCTCGGTGACGATGAAGCCGGGGGCCACGGCGTTGGCGGTGATGCCGAACTTGCCCAGCTCGAAGGCGAGGGTCTTGGTGAAGCCCTGCAGGCCCGCCTTGGCGGCGGAGTAGTTGGCCTGGCCGCGGTTGCCGAGCGCGGAGGAGGAGGACAGGTTGACGATGCGGCCGAAGCCCGCGTCCACCATGTGCTTCTGGACGGCCTTGGCCATCAGGAAGGAGCCGCGCAGGTGGACGCCCAGGACGGTGTCCCAGTCGGAGGTGGTCATCTTGAACAGCAGGTTGTCGCGGAGCACGCCCGCGTTGTTCACCAGGATGGTCGGCGCGCCCAGCTCCTCGACGACGCGCGCGACGGCCGCCTCGACCTGCGCCTCGTCGGAGACGTCCGCGCCGACCGCGATGGCCTTGCCGCCGGCCGCGGTGATCTTCTCCACGGTGTCCTTGCAGGCGGCCTCGTCGAGGTCGATCACGGCGACCGCGCGGCCCTCGGCGGCCAGTCGTACGGCGGTGGCGGCACCGATGCCGCGCGCGGCGCCGGTGACCACGGCGACCCGCTGCTCAGTGGTGGACATTGCTGTTTCTCCTCGCCCTAGAGAAGGTGCGCCCGATGGGTGAGCGACCGCTTAGTACCTTCAGCACACGTGACGCTAGAAGCCCTGGCACCCGGTGTCAACGGCACACCGGGTGCGTGTGATCCATTACCTCACCAGGAGGTCCAGCAACCGCTGCGCCTCGCCCACGGGATCGGTCGTGAGCCCCGTGTGCACGGGCCCGGGCTGCACGATCGTCGAGCGGGGCGCGATCAGCCAGCGAAAGCGCCGCCCGGCGTCGTCCCCCGCCGCCTGACCGGCCGCCGCGCCCCCGGTGCACACGCCCTCGACGGCGCCCAGCGCGGCCCGCACGCCCGCCACGTCCGCGTCCGGATCGAGCGCCAGCAGCCGGGCCTCGTCGAGGTGGGTACGGGCACCGACGTACGCCTTCGCGCGGCAGTAGACGATCACTCCCGCATTGATGCACTCGCCCCGTTCCACCCGGGGTACGACCCTGAGCAGCGCGTACTCGAAGACGTCGCGGTCACCGCCCTGGCCCGCCCGGGTGATGTGGCGCTCAGTCACTTGTTCCCCTCGATGCCGGTGACGTTCTCGTGGATCCCGGCGGCGCGCGCGAGCAGCGGCCGGGCGTAGGCCCGCCGGAGTTCGTCCGGGGTGGCGAAGCCGGGCTCGTCGCAGATCCAGGCGTCGGGGATCTCGGCGGTGACCTCGGCGAGCAGTTCCTCGGTGACCAGGGGCGCCAGTTCGGCGGCGGCGCGCGCGACATCCGGTGCGAAACGTGCGAGAGCGTGGTCCGAGGCGTCGTACGGGCGGGCCGCGGAGGTCTCGGCGCCGGGCCAGTTGTGGTGCCAGATCATGGTGGCGCCGTGGTCGATGAGCCACAGCTCCCCCCGGCTCATCAGCAGGTTGGGGTTGCGCCAGGAGCGGTCGACGTTGTTCACCAGTGCGTCGAACCAGACGATCCTCCCGGCTTCCTCGCCGCTCACCGTGAAGGCGAGCGGGTCGAAGCCGAGGGCGCCGGAGAGGAAGTCCATGCCGAGGTTGGTGCCGCCGCTAGATCTGAGCAGTTCCTGGACCTGCTGGTCGGGTTCGCCCAGCCCCAGGACCGGGTCGAGCTGGACCGTCACCAGCCGGGGCATCCGGAAGCCGAGGCGGCGGGCCAGTTCGCCGCAGACGACCTCGGCCACCAGCGTCTTGCGGCCCTGACCGGCGCCGGTGAACTTGATGACGTACGTCCCGAGGTCGTCGGCCTCGACGAGCCCCGGCAGCGAGCCGCCCTCACGCAATGGCGTGATGTAGCGGGTTGCGGTGACCGCTTTCAGCATGTTCCCAGGCCACCCGTTTCTTCACCCTCGCAGCGCTCCCCCGATGAAGTGAGCATAGTAACCGAGGGTGACCGCGGGCGAGGAAGCCTTCAGCACGCTCGGGCCGTGGGTGCGGCCGGGAGCGTCCCACGACCCGCCCTTCCCACCGTTTTTGCATAATGCAAAGATATGGAGACCGCATCGACGAGCGCCACACCGGCAGCAACGGACAGGAAGCACGTGCCCAGCAACGCAACGAGTGGTTTCACGCCCGCACCGAGCCTGGGGGGCCTGCGTACCGCCCCGTGGGGCCTGATGGCGCTCGCCGTGGTGATCGGCGCGGGTGCCGGCGTCGGCTCCATCGTCTTCCGCTGGTGCATCAAGGCCTTCACCCGCCTCTTCTCCGGCCACGCGGACTACGCGGCCGCCGCGGGTACGGACAATCCGCACGTGCCGTGGCTCGGCCCGTACTTCGTGCTGCTCGCCCCGGTGATCGGGGGGCTGCTCTACGGCCCCCTGGTGAACCGGTTCGCCAAGGAGGCGCGCGGCCACGGCGTGCCCGAGGTGATGCTGGCCGTCGCCCAGCGCGGCGGGCGGATCAGCCCGAAGGTCGCCGTGGTCAAGACCCTCGCCTCCGCCCTGTGCATCGGCTCGGGGGGTTCGGTCGGCCGCGAAGGCCCCATCGTGCAGATCGGCTCGGCGCTCGGCTCCACTCTCGGCCGTCTGACGAAGGTGACCGACGGCCGGCTGAAGCTGCTGGTCGCGTGCGGTGCGGCGGCCGGTATCGCGGCCACGTTCAACGCGCCGCTGGCCGGCGTGTTCTTCGCCATGGAGCTGATCCTGGGCACGTTCAGCGCGGAAGCCTTCGGCGCCACGGTGCTGGCCAGCGTCACCGCGAGCGTCATCGGACGCGCCGCCTTCGGCAATGTCGCCTTCCTCAGGCTTCCCGACTTCCACGTGGACCACCTTGCCCAGTACGGCCTGTTCGCCGCGCTCGGCGTCGGGGCCGCGGGGGCCGGAGTGGGCTTCGCCCGGTTCCTGTACCTGGTCGAGGACGCCTGCGACTGGCTCTGGCGCGGCCCGGAGTGGCTCCGCCCGGCGGCCGGCGGGCTGGCGCTCGGCCTGGTACTCCTCTTCCTGCCCCAGATGTACGGCGTCGGTTATCCGGTGCTGGAGAAGGCGACCGAGGGCGGTTACGCGGCCGGCTTCCTGCTCCTGTTGCTGGCGGGCAAGATGCTGGCGACCAGCCTGACGATCGGCATCGGCGGCTCGGGCGGGGTGTTCGCTCCCAGCCTGTTCATCGGCGCGATGCTCGGTTCGGCGTACGGCATCGGCGTCCACCACCTGCTGCCCTCGTCCGCCGGCGCGGTCGGCGCGTACGCACTGGTCGGCATGGGCGCCGTGTTCGCCGGCGCGGCACGGGCACCGATCACCGCCGTGGTGATCCTCTTCGAGCTCACCGGCGAGTACTCGATCATCCTGCCGCTGATGCTGGCCATCGTGCTGGCCACCGCCACCAGCCACCTGCTGTCGCCCGACACCGTCTACACCCTCAAACTCCGCCGCCGCGGCATCGACCTCGAAGGCCCCGCCCAGGGCGCGAGGCTCGGGAGCCAGCTGGTCGGTTCCGTGATGGACCCCCTGCCCACCCCGCTGCCCGCGTCGACGACGCTCGCGGACTCCGCCGCCCTGCTGAGCCGCTCGGGGCACGGCGCTCTCCCGGTCGTCGACGATGCCGGGGCGTACATCGGCGTGGTCACGGCCCAGGCGGTCGCCGAGGCCCTGGCGGAGGAGCCGCAGGCGGCCCCCACCCGGGTCGGCCGGCTCGCCGAACCGCCCGCCCCGGTCACCGCCGACCAGTCCCTCGCCCAGGCGCTGAACGCCCTGCTGGCAGCCGCGGGCACCGGTATGCCGGTCCTCGACCCGGGGCACGGCGAGCCGGTCGGCTGGCTCAGCCACCAGAGTGCGCTGCGCGCGGTGCACGCGCGGACCTGAGGGAACGGGCCGCGCGGCCCCCCCTAGTTAGCATCATGCAATCTTTACCCTGCACAAAGGTTCTCTTCCGTGCCGCCTGCGTACGTCCGGGCAGCCATGCGGTCTCGCACCAGGAGGCCATGCCCATCTCCCGCAAGGAGGCCATGCCCATCTCCCGCAGCCCGATCGGAACCCTCGCTGTCGGTGGGGCGCTCACCACCGGATGGTCCCGCACGGGTCACATGTCGTGGACCATCGCCTCGTCCCCGGTCCAGCCCAGGGGGTGCGGATCGGGGTGGTCCGCGGCAGCCGTCGCCGGGGGCTCGCCTCCGGCCCTGTTGAAGGCACCCAGGGCCTCGATGAGCGCGAGCCGCTGGGTGGGCCCGAGCCGCGCGACGATCGCCGCGATCTCGGAGCGGCGCCGGGCGGTGACGTGCTCGACGGTGCGGCGGCCCTCTTCGGTGAGCCGCAGCAGGGTCTCGCGGCGGTTGTCGGGATTGGTCTGCCGGTCGGCGAGTCCGGCCGCGATGAGCCGGTCCACCATCCGCATCGCCGTCGAGGGGGCCACCTGGAGCAGGTCGGCGAGCGCCACCAGCTTGGTGTCGCCCCGGGTGGCCAGCACCACCAGCATCCGGAACTGCGGGAGTGTCACTCGCTCCTCGACCTCGGCGAGGGAACGGGCGGAGACCGCCACCAGCAGACGGGAGGCGGTCAGCACCGCTCGGGTGACCGCGTCCACGTCGTCCATGACCCCCACGGGGTTCTCACGCTCCGGCATGCGTCCTTTCTACCGTGCCGAAGCCGGTGCCTCCTCACGCAAGGGGGACAGAGTTTCCTTCCCCGTGCCCGACGTGACCCCCGTGACCGTGGTATCTGAGCAGCAGCATCGCGGCGTCGTCGTGCAGCGGCCCGTCGGCATGTCTGACCAGGTCCTCCCGTACGGCCTCCAGGGCGCGGTCCGCGTCCGGCTCCTTGAGCAGGTGCGACCGGTCACCGAGAGGATAGAAGGAGCCTGCCGCGTCCCGGGTCTCGGTCACTCCGTCGGTGTACAGCAGCAGTTGGTCGCCGGGCACGAAGGCCACTGTGTAGGGCGTGGGGCCCTCGCTCCCGTGGGCGCCCAGCCCCAGGGGAAGGGCGTACGCGGGCGGCTGCGGGAACTCGGGGGTGCCGTCCTGTCGTACGACCATCGGGGCCGGATGGCCGTAGTTGAGGAAGACGACCTCACGGCCGGAGCCGATCTCGGCGAGGACCGCGGTGACGAACCTCTCCCCCTCCAGCTCCCGGGCCACACTGCGTTCCAGGCGCTCGCCCAGCCCGGCCAGGCCGGGCTCGTCGTGGGCCGCCTCCCGGAAGGCGCCGAGCACCACGGCGGCGGTCTCCACCGCGGCCAGCCCCTTGCCCTGCACGTCCCCCACGATCACCCGGATCCCGTGCGGCGAGGCGACCACCTCGTACAGATCGCCCCCGATCCGCGCCTCGGCCACCGCCGAGGTGTACGACACCGCCGCCTGCAGCGGCCCGGCGGTCCTCGGCACCGGCCGCAGCAGCACCCGCTGGGCCACCTCCGCGATCGACCGCACGCTGGCCAGCTCCGCCTCCCTGCGCGAGCGCATCACGGCCGCCGCGACGCCGACACCGGTGACACCCGCCACCGACACCATCGCCGAGAACCCCCGGCGTTCCTCGAACAGCCCGTCGTACAGCCCGAGCCCCACGCACAGCGCCAGCGCCACCGCGCCGATCAGCGCCGTACGCCGCCACCCTCCCACCAGTCCCGAGAACGCCGGTCCGAGCGAGACCAACGGCAGGAACCCCACCCCCGGCCCGGAGATCAGGTCCGCTCCCGCGACCACGGCCATCACCGCCGCCGGCATCCAGGACAGCACGGCGGACCCGGGCATCGGCTTGTGCTCGGTCACGACGTCCTCCAGTGGTCCGGCGGTCCTGGGAGCCGCCTTCTCATGACTTCTGGCACAGGCATCCCCGCCCCGTCCTTAGACTATGCAAGAGTTTCCGCGCCAAAGGCCCCCAGCCTCCTCCCCCGTCCGGGACGACCGCCGCGCCCCGCCGGACAGGGACTTCATCCAATCCCTGGCCTAGAAGATTGCATCATGCAAAACTTGCACGGAGGGGGCAAGTCGGCGGTCGCGTCGCCCGGCGCCCAGGAGTGATCGGCACCGGTACGGGTTTGGGCGGCATACCGGCCGCCGGCTTGACCCCCGAGCGACGAGGCCTCCCGGCCGGGGGCTGCCACGCCGACGCGAGGCCGGATCGACAGCGGAACGACAGCTTGAGTTTACGGTCGCCTCACCCCCAGGAAGACAAGATCTCGATGCCGTCTGAACAGGTGGTGCCCCGAGACCGTACCCCTGGACGGATCACGAAAAGCTCCGCGGAAGGGAACCCCTCATGACCAGCGCATCGCCCACCCCCGCAGCGGGACCGGCCCGCCGTACCGTCGTGGCGGCGGCCGGAGCGGCGGGACTCGCCGTCGCGCTGACCGCCTGCGGGTCGGACGACAAGTCGTCGGACAACTCCAGCGCGGTCGGAGCGGCCGGGGCCGGGACCACGGGATCGACCGGAACCGACAGCTCGCCCGGCGCGCAGGAGAGCGGCGGCAGCGCCGGCGGCACCGCGCTCGCCAAGACCTCGGACATCCCCGAGGGCGGCGGCAAGATCTTCAAGGACCAGGGCGTGGTGGTCACCCAGCCGACGGCGGGTACCTACAAGGCCTTCTCGTCCAAGTGCACCCACGCGGGGTGCGCGGTGGGCAGCGTCGCCGACGGCGTGATCGTCTGCCCGTGCCACAACAGCCACTTCTCCGCCGCGGACGGCAGTGTGAAGCAGGGGCCGGCCACGCAGCCGCTGGCCGCCGCGAACATCACCGTCGCCGGGGACGAGATCAAGCTGACGTGAAAGGGGGCGTCAGCCCCGGCGGCGCGGCCGCCCGAGGCAGCCGAGCACCTCGTCCGTGGTCGTGACCGTGGCGACCAGCGCGAGGGTGTTGCGGATCATCGCGGGGACGTACTCGGGCGGCACCCCCGCGATGGCGTCGGACGGCACGACGGCGGTGTAGCCGAGGTTGACCGCGTCGAACACGGCGTTGGGGATCGCCACGTTGGCCGAGACCCCGGTGACGACCAGTGTGCGGCAGCCCAGGTTGCGCAGCAGCGCGTCGACCTCGGTGCCCTGCACCGGCGACAGGCCGTGCAGCCGTCGTACGACGATGTCCTCCTCGGTGACCTCGATCGGCGGCGCGACACGCACCGCCGTGCTGCCGGACAGCTGCCGCACCGGGAGCCGTTCGGCGGCGCGGAACAGCCGGGCGTTGCGGCTGGCGGCCCGGCCGTCGGGGCGGCGTTCGGCGATGGCGTGGATCACCTGGACGCCGCTGCCGTGAGCGGCGGCGACCAGCCGGGCGATGTTGCCCAGGGCGCCGGAGGAACGGGCCTGTCGGGCGAGCTCGGGCAGCGCGCTGTCCGGGCCGACCACGCCCTGCTGGCACTCCACGGTGAGCAGGACGGTGCTCCTGGGCTCGAGGAGTTCCGCGAGCCGCTCGTGCGACGCCATGTCGCGCCCTTTCGCCGGGGTCCGGGGCGGGCGAGACTAACCGGCATTGCGTCCGTGGGGAAGACGACTCATTCTTTTCTGACGTGATGTCAGAGGATCTAGGCACCGGACAGGACCCGGACCGTCTCCTCTGGCACGACGTGGGAGAAGAGGGGGCCGCATGTCCGTCACTCAGCGCCGTGGCCGGAAGATCATGATGACACCGGGTGAGGTGGACGAGTTCCTCACCACCCAGCGCACCTGCCGGGTCGCCACCGTGTCGGCGAACGGCGCGCCGCACGTGAGTGCCCTGTGGTACGCCTGGGACGGCGTGTCGCTGTGGCTGTACTCGGTGGTGCGCAGCAAGCGCTGGGCGGACCTCAGCCGCGATCCGCGGGTGGCGATCGTGGTCGACTCGGGGGAGGAGTACGAGCAGCTGCGCGGCGTCGAGCTGAGCGGCACGGTCGAGTTCGTCGGGGAGGTGCCGCGCATCGGGGAGCTGTGTGCCGAACTGGACACCGCGGAGACGCTGTTCGCGCGCAAGAACTTCGGCCTGGACGAGATGCCCCACGACGGGCGGCATGCCTGGGCACGGCTGACACCGGAGAAGATCGTCTCCTGGGACTTCCGCAAGCTGGGTCCGGCGTAGGACCTCGCGGCCGCGGCGGCGGAGGAGGACGGCCGGCCGTGGGCGTGGCCCGGGTCAGCCCACCTCCCCGGCCGCGGTCCGCAGCGCCTCGACCGCCGCGCGGATCGACGGCCGGCGGTCGGCGTCCGCGCGCCATACGACGTACACATGCCGGCGCACCCCCTGCTTGAGCGGCACCGTGACGACCCCGGGGGGCACCGGGTGGCGGCCCAGCACCGGCGCGATGCACACGCCGAGCCCCGCGGCGACCAGGCCGAGCTGGGTATGGGTCTCGGCGGCACGGTGGCCGACGAGCGGCTCGACGCCACGCGAGCGCAGGGTGAACATCAGCCACTCGTGGCAGAACTCGCCCTCGCCCCAGGTGATCCATTCGTCCTCGGCGAACTCCCCGAGGTCCACCTCGGCACGGCCCGCGAGCGGGTGGCCGACCGGCATCGCCACGTCGGCCGGGTCGTCGAGCAGGGGCGCCTTGACCAGGCCGTCGGGCACCGGCATCGGCTTGTTGTACCAGTCGAGGACGACCGCGAGGTCCAGGTCGCCGCGCACCACTCCGGCGACGCCGTTCTCCGGCTCCAGTTCACAGGAGCGGACGCGCAGCGCCGGGTGCCGGGCGCGCAGGTCGGCGAGCGCGGCGGGGAACAGGCCGCGCGCGGCGGTCGGGAACGCCGACAGCCGCAGCTCTCCGGCGACCTGGCCCCGGTGCGCCTCCAGGTCGGACTGGGCGAGCTCCACCTGGGAGAGGATGCGCGCCGCGTGCTCGGCGAGCAGCCGGCCGGCGTCGGTCAGCCGGACGCCCCGGCCGTTCTTGGCCAGCAGCTGCTGGCCGGCCTCACGCTCCAGTTTGCCCAGCTGCTGGGAGACCGCGGACGTCGTGACGTGCAGCGCCTCGGCCGCCGCGCTGACGGAGCCGTGCCGGGCGAGGGCGTCGAGGGTGCGCAGGCGCTCCAGGTTCAACATATAAGTAATACTAAGAGGTATCGCTGTGGAAATCTCAATTGTGCTACGAGGTCGGCTGCCGCATCGTGGAGGCCATGAGCACCGCCACTGCCCCTCGCACCGCAGCCCCGCAAACCACCGCGCGCCCCCGCGCCCGCCTCGACTGGCGTCTCCGCTTCGGCGCCCTGTCCCTGATCTGGGGCTTCAGCTTCCTGCTCATCAAGGTGGGCACGGAGGACTACGCACCCTTCCAGGTCACCCTCGGGCGACTGGTCTTCGGTACGGCGGTGCTCGGGGCCGCGATGGCGGTGAAGCGGGAGCGCCTCCCGCGCGGGGCCCGCACCTGGGGTCATCTGGCGGTCGCCGCGTTCCTGCTCAACGCCCTGCCGTTCTCCCTCTTCGCCTACTCGGAACTGACCATCCCGTCGACACTGGCCGGCATCTGCAACGCCACCTCACCCCTGTGGGGCATGGCCCTGTCCGTGGTCGCCCTCTCCGAGGACCGGCCGACGCGGCTGCGGGTCGCCGGGCTCGGCCTGGGCTTCCTCGGGGTGCTGACGGTCCTGGGCGCCTGGCAGGGCTTCACCGGCCTCGACGCCACGGGCACCGCACTGGCCCTGCTGGCCTCGCTCAGCTACCCGGTCGGCTGGATATACGTCCGCCGCACACTCGCCGGCACCGGCAACTCCCACCTGTCGATGACGGGAGCCCAGCTGCTCCTGGCCACGCTCCAGCTGGCCGTCGTCACCCCTCTGTTCACGACCGCCCCCGCCCGCTTCGCCCTCATACCGCTGCTCGCCGTCGCCGCCCTCGGCGCGCTGGGCACCGGCCTCGCGGTCCTCATCCAGTACGGCCTGGTCACCGAGGTCGGTCCGACGACGGCCCAGATGGTCACCTACTTCATCCCGGTCATCGCCACAGCCGCCGGCGTCGCGATCCTGGACGAGACACTGCACTGGACCACCCCGGTGGGAGCGGTGATCGTGCTGGCGGGCGCGGCGCTGACGCAGGCGCGGGACAAGCGGGCGGCCTAGGGCCACGGACATGCGCCCCGGCCCGACCGCTAGACATAACCGCGCGCCGGGGCCGGCCCGACCGCGGAGGCGACGGCGTCGGCCAGCGGGGCGACCTCGGCCGGGGTCAGGGTCGAGACGGTGATCCGGATGCCGGGCGGGGCGTCGAGGCGGAAACGGGCGCCGGGCGAGACGGCCCAGCCCGCGTGCAGGAGGCGGGCGACCGCGCCGGTTTCGTCGGGGACGGGTACCCAGACGTTCATCCCGCTGCGGCCGTGCGCGCGGACCCCGCGCTCGGCGAGCGCGTCGATGAGCAGCTCTCGCCGGTTGCGGTACGCCGCCGCCACCGCCGGTCCGTCGACCGCGCCGCTCGCACGCAGCCGGAGCACCGTCCGTTGCAGCAGCAGGCTCACCCAGCCCGGCCCGAGCCGCTGCCGGCCGCGGACCCGGTCGACGGTGACCGGGTCGCCGGTGAGCACGGCGTGCCTGAGGTCGGGGCCATAGGCCTTGGCGGCGGAGCGGACGAACGCCCAGTGGTGGGTGACGCCCGCGAGAGGGTACAGCGGCAGGTCGACGATGCCGTGGCCGTGGTCGTCCTCGACGAGCAGCGTCTGCGGGTGCTCACGGAGGACGGCACGCAGGGCACGCGCGCGGGGGGCGCTGAGGGAGGCTCCGGTGGGGTTCTGCGCGCGGTCGGTGACGATCAGGGCCCGCGCGCCGGAGCGCAGGGCCGTGCGCAACTCCTCGGGGCGCGGCCCCTCGTCGTCGACGCCGACGGGAATCGTGCGCAACCCGAGCGCCGGAACGAGATCGAGGGTGCGGCCCCAGCCGGGGTCCTCGACGGCGACGGCGTCGCCCGGCTTGAGATGGGCGGCGAGGACCCGTTCCACGGCGTCGAGGGCCCCCGAGAGCACCGCCAGAGGACCCCCGGGGACACCGTCGGTGTCGAGTTCACCCCGTGCGACACGGGCCAGTTCCGGATCCACGGGATCGTCGCCGTACAGCACCGGCTCCCGGTCCGCCTCCTCGGCGACGGCCGCCAGTATCGGCGCGAGCGGCGGCAGCAACGCGGGGTCGGGGTTGCCGGTGGACAGGTCACGGACCCCCGCCGGGACGTCCACGCGCACCTGCTCCCGCACGGTGGTGGCCGGCTTGGGCCGGATCCGGCTGCCCCGGCGCCCGGCGGTCTCGATGATCCCCCGTTCCCGCAAGGTGCGGTAGGCGGCCGCGACGGTGTTCGGGTTCACCCCCAGCCGGACCGCCAGCTCCCGCATCGGAGGCAGCAGTTGGCCGGGCTCCAAAATACCGGATCCCACCGCGCCCTCGACGCTCGCGGCAATCTCCGCTGCGCCACGCCCTTTGATCGGATACTCTCCTAGCACAAAATCAATTATGCACTAGTACAATAAAGACGCAAGGGAGACCGTCATGCAGGACACCGAGCCGACACCGCCCCGGCCGGCCGCGTACCGCCCGACCGGCCGCACCGTCCCCACGCGCGCCGCGCAGAAGGCGTCGTACGACAAGGATCTGGTGCACGCGATACTCGACGAGGGCTACGTCTGCCACCTCGGCTTCGTCCGCGACGGCGCGCCCGTGGTGCTGCCCACGCTCTACGGCCGGGTCGGCGAGCGCCTGTACGTGCACGGCTCCACGGGCTCGCGCCCGCTGCGGATGACCGGCCAGGCCGATCCGGGGCTGCCGGTGTGCCTGACGGTCACCCATGTCGACGGCCTGGTGCTGGCCCGCTCCGCCTTCCACCATTCGGTCAACTACCGCTCCGTGGTGGTGCACGGCACCGCGTACGAAGTCACCGACCCCGAGGAGAAGCGGCTCGCGCTGGACGCGCTGGTCGACCACGTCGTACCGGGCCGCGCCGCCGACTCCCGCCCCGCGGACAAGAAGGAGCTGGCCGCCACCGCCGTGATCCGCCTCGACCTGGACGAGGTCTCCGCCAAGCTCCGCACCGGCGGCGTGAACGACGAGCCCGAGGATCTCGCCCTCCCCCACTGGGCCGGCGTGGTCCCGCTGCGCAAGGGCTACGGCACCCCGCTCCCCGAGGCGGACCTGGCCCCCGGCACCCCGCTCCCCGACTACCTCGCGGCCCTGTGATGCTGATCCACCCCTGGGACGCGCCCCACGACGACACCGAGTGGCAGACCTGGCCGCCCACGACTTCGGGCAGCTCGCGGTCGACGGCCCGCCCGGCGGACCACCGCTCGTCCAGCCGCTGCACTTCGCCTACGACCCCGGCCGCGGCGAGGCCGTCACCCACCTCGCCCGTCCCCATCCGCTCTGGGCCGCACTGGAGGCGGACCCGCGGGTGCTGCTGAGCGTGGTCGACGACTACGTCTACGTTCCGGGCCCCTGGCAGGCCCCACCCGGCACCCCGACCGAACACGGCGTCCCCACGAGCCTCTACGCGGCCGTCCAGCTCGGCTGGACCGCCCATACGGTGGACGACCCGGCCGAGAAGTCCGCGCTCCTCAACCGCCAGGTCGCCCACTTCCAGCCGGAGGGGGCTCGGCCCGCGCCACCCCGGGCGAGGCCCCGTACGGCCGCCTCCTGTCCGGCATCCGCGTCCTGCGGCTGGAAGTCACCGAGGTCCGGGCCAAGTTCACGTACGCGCGCAAGCGGCCGGCCGAGGTCCGCCGCCAGCTGGCCACCGCCCTGACGACGCGCAACGGCCCACGCGACGCGGCGGCGCGGGACCATCTGGTGCGGCGGGAGACCTGAGCGACAACCCCGTCGGTCCACCGCCGGCCGGCGCGCCCCGGCCGGCACACCCCGGTCGGCGCGCACGAAGCCCGGTCCTTGCTCGGCCGTCCCCCGTCGCGCCGCCCGCGCCTCCGCCACGGCGAGGACGGCCGCGCTCACCGGCTCCCAGGGCAATACACCTAGGCGGCCGTTCCTCGCGCGGACAATTCCCTTTCGGCGCCCCCGCCCGCCACCGCCTCCGCCGCGCCCCTGGCCGGTGCCGAGGACTGTGCGATGAACGCGCCGAGCAGGACGACGGCACCACCGCCGACCTGCGGCACCGAGAGGTGTTCGCCGAGCAGCACCCAGGCCAGCACGGTCGCGACCACCGCTTCCAGGCAGGCCACGACACCTGCGACCTGTGGGGACAGCCGGCGCACGGAGAGCACGCCGGTGACGTAGGCGACGACCGTGGCGACCAGCACGATCCAGGCCAGCAGGGCGACGGCCGGGACCTCGGTGCCGTTCATGTGCGCGGTGCCGCGCAGCACCGACCAGTCCATGGTCCAGGGACGGGCGACGAAGGTCAGCACGAGGGCGCCGACGAGGAGGCCGTAGGCGATGACGCCGAGCGGGTCCGGCGCCTCCTCGCCGGTCCCGGCGCCCTGGTCGGACAGGACGAAGTAGCCGACCTGGCAGCCGGCCGCGCCGAGCGCGAGGAGCAGCCCGAGGGCGTCGAAGCCCAGGCCGGACCACACCTCCACCACGCAGGCGAGGCCGCCGACGGCGAGGAGCACCCCGAGCGCGGCCGCCCTGGTGACGGGCCGCCGCTGCACGAACCGCACCCAGCCGAGGACGAGCGCGGGCGCGAGGTACTCCACGAGCAGCGCGACCCCCACCGGGATACGGGAGAGCGCGGCGAAGTAGCAGGCCTGGACGCCGGCCACGGCGAGCAGGCCGAATCCCGCGAGCAGGGCGGGGCAGCGGCGTGGCAGGACGCGGTGGCGCACCGCGAGCGGCAGCATCACGAGCGCGGCGCCCGCCACGCGCAGCCACACCACGTGCAGCGGGTCGAGCCCCGCCTCGATCAGCGGCTTGGCCGCGACCCCGGATCCCCCGAAGGCGAGCGCGGAGCCGAGCGCCAGGCCCAGCCCGACACCCTTACCGCCACCGCCATGGCTGCCCTCGGACGTACGCACCGGCACATGATGACAGGCGAGGACATGAGCGTCATCCTCGTTGGCACCTGTCTCAACGGCTGGACGGAGCCGGGCGGCCGGACACCGCTCAGCGTGCCGGTCCGCCGTCGCCGACGCACTCGGCGGTCGCGAGGTCGATCCGCGCGAGCAGTCCGGCCGGCTCGACCCCGGCACGCCGGAGCACCTCCACCGCCCGGGCCTGCGGGTCGGCGGTGAGCGCCGCGAGGAGGTCGATGCCGCGGGCCCGTTCCTCGCCGCGCCGCGCGGCACGCTCGCGGGCACTGCGCACGGCGGCCGCGGCGACCGGCGACCAGCCCTCGGTGTGCTTCACGAAGGACAGCGCGCCGGAGTCCTCGACGCTGCTCTGCCAGCGCAGGCCGTAGCCGATGCTGCGCTGGACGAGGTAGCCGAGCAGCCGGACGACCTTGCGGACGTCGCCGATGGCAGCGCGCACCTCGGCATCGGTCTCCAGGAGCGAGTGCAGCAGGTGGGCGGTGTCGATCTGCCGGTCCCCGTCCCGGACGGCCCGGCGGCGGGCGACGGCCACCGCCTCCGCCGGCTCCACATCGAGCCCGGTTTCGTCGTCCGCGCGGTGGACGCCCTGGTCACGGGCGTACTGGCGGGGCATACGGGGTTGCACATCCCCTACCTCATCAGTCGCCCCCGCCTGTGTCATCGGCGAGGGGAACCATCTCGGCCTCCCACGGAGAGTGGACACCGGCGTTCGCCATCTCCTCCTTGCGGAGGAGATCAGACCCGGAGGACATCGGGGGGATGCCGGTCTCCACACATTCTGACGGTTCGTCAGTATTGAATGTTCGGGATCCTGCGGCTACGTTCCGCGACACCGTAGCCCGACACGAAGGGGTGGTCGCATGGCCGAAGTCAGCGCGGAGGCACGCATCCAGGCACCGGCCGAGAAGGTGTGGGCGAAGCTCACGGACTGGTCGGCGTACGGGGAGTGGAACGCGACCCACACCAGCTTCCCCAAGGGCGGCCCCGAGACCCTTGAGGTGGGCGGAACCTTCCAGGAGAACATGAAGCTGATGGGCTTCCCGGCGGAGGTCGAGTGGACCATCGAGGAACTGGAGCCGGCCCGGGTGTTCGCCATTCGCGGCAAGGGCCCGATGGCGGTGAACGTAGCCACCCGCTACACGCTCACCCCGCAGGACGAGGGCACGACGGTGCGCATCGACGGCGAGTTCACCGGCGCGGCCGTCTCCCTGATGGCGGGCAAGCTCAAGGATTCCGCGACGGCCGCCCTGAACGAGTCGCTGCGCAAACTGGGCGGCCTGGTGACCTGACCCGGCGACCCGGCCTCACCACCCACACCCCCCGTGCACGACGGAGGCGCCCCGCGGATCGCTCCACGGGGCGCCTGGACGGCCGTACGGCCGTCAGTGCCGTCGTCAGTCCTGGTCGGCGAGGATCAGGTACAGCTTCTTGCGGGCGTCGTTGATCACGGCCAGCGCCTTCTCGCGCTGCTCCTTGCTTCCGGTCTTCCAGACCTGGCTGAAGGCCTCCATCAGGCCGAACCCGGCCTGGCGGATCTCACCGAGAGCCTCCCAGTCGACCCCGCGGGACGCCTCCTCCCAGGGAGCCTCGGGCCCCGCCTCGGCCGCGGTCCGGCCCTCGTCGGTGAGGGAGAACAGCTTCTTGCCGCCCTCGCTCGCGCTGGCGATCAGGCCTTCGTCCTCCAGCAGCTGAAGGGTGGGGTAGACCGAGCCGGGGCTGGGCTTCCACGCGCCGCCGCTGCGCTCGGCGATCTCCTGGATCATCTCGTAGCCGTGCATCGGCCGGTCTCGCAGCAGGGCCAGGATCGAGGCTCGCACATCACCGCGCCGCGCCCGCCCCCTCGGGCCACCACGCCCCCGTGGCCCCCAGGGCCCCGGCCCGAAACCGGGCCCGCCGGGACCGAATCCCGGACCACCCGGCCCGAAGGGCCCGAAGGCCGCCCGCAGTCCCTCCCGGCCTCGCCCGTGGGGGCCGTCCTGACGGTGTCCACGCTCGAATCCGTGGGTACGCATCGCCATCACTCCATCCATCGTCGATCTGTCGCGATGATTCAACGATATATCGGAACCGATCGCGCGACAAGCCCCTCGCTGACCGAGCCGCGTGACCAGCGCCTGGCGCGCACCAGCGACGGGCGAGCCGGACCGGTCGGCTCGGCAGGTGACAAACTCGGTCCACCACACGGCGATTGGCCTTGGCCGCACGGCGGCCGCACCCCCTAGCGTCGGCCCATGCGCATCCGAATCGTCGACGCCTTCACCGACCGCCCGTTCGCAGGCAACCCCGCCGGGGTCCTGCTGCTCGACGCCTTTCCGGACGACGACCGGCTCCAGCGGGTCGCCATGGAGGTCAACCACGCGGAGACGGCCTTCGCCCACCGCCTGCCCGAGGGCGGGGACGCGGACTGGGCGCTGCGGTGGTTCACGCCCGTCACCGAGGTGGCGATGTGCGGCCATGCGACGCTCGCCACGGCCCACGTCCTGCACACCACCGGCGCCCACCAGGGTCAGGTGCGGTTCGCCACCCGCAGCGGCGTGCTCATCGCCACGCCCGGCGAGGACGGCTCGATCACCCTGGACTTCCCCACCGCCCCGCTCACCCCGGTCGAGATCCCGGCCGGTCTCGCGGAGGCGCTCGGCGCGGCGCCGGTCGCCGCCGTCGACACCGGGCCGAACGTCGGCGACCTGTTGCTGGAACTCGCCGACGAGAAGACCGTCCTCGGCCTCTCCCCCGACCACAAGGCCCTGGCCGCGCACTCGGCACGCGGCGTCATCGCCACCGCCTGCGCCGAGGACCCGGCCCGCGGCCACGACTACGTCTCCCGCTGCTTCTTCCCGAACGTCGGCATCGACGAGGACCCGGTCACCGGCAGCGCCCACACCGCCCTGGCCCCCTACTGGTCCGAGCGCCTGGGCCGCCCCGACCTCACGGGCCTCCAGGCCTCCCGGCGCACCGGCGTCGTCCGCACCGGGCTGCGCGGCGACCGCACCCTGCTGACCGGTCGCGCGGTCACGGTCATCGACGGCGAACTGCTCGCCTGAGCGGCGGGAACCCGGGCGGCACGTACCCGGGCGACACGCAGGGGGGCGTACGGCGGTCTCGTACGCCCCCCTCCCCGGCCCCTCACGCCGTCGGCAGCCAGCCCACCTTTCCCGCCAGCAGCGCGTAGCCCACGAACGCCCCGATGTCGAGCAGGGAGTGCGCCACCACCAGGGGGCCGACCCGCCCCCAACGCCGGTACAGGAAGACGAACACCACGCCCATGACCATGTTGCCGACGAAACCGCCGATGCCCTGGTACAGGTGGTAGGAACCGCGCAGCACGGAGCTGGCCACCAGCGCGGTCCCCGGGGTCCAGCCCAACTGGCCCAGCCGGCGCAGCAGGTAGCCGACCACGATCACCTCTTCGAGGATCGCGTTCTGCATCGCCGAGAGGATCAGCACAGGGTACTTCCACCACACGCCGGGCAGCGCCTCCGGCACCACCGTGAGGTTGAAGCCGAGTCCGCGTGCGGCCAGGTAGAAGGCGATGCCGGTGCTGCCGATCACCGCCGCGACCGAGGCCCCGCGGCCCAGGTCGGCCCAGGGCCGGCTCCGGTCGAAGCCGAGGGTGCGCAGGCTCTCGCCCTCGCGCAGCAGGAAGTGCGCCACGAGGGCGACGGGAACCAGCGCCGAGGCGATGCCGAACAGCTGCCACGCGAGATCGAGCCAGGGGCGTCCCGGCGCGGCCGAGGCGTTGAGGGTGGCCGCCTGGTCCTTCAGGCCGCCGGGTTTGGTGACGGATCCGATGAAGCTGATCGCGGCGGACACGCCGCTCGCGCCGAGCGACAGGGCCAGGACGAGCAGGGTCTCGTCCCGGAGGATCCGTCGTGAGGCCGGTCCCTGCGGAAGGGAATCGGCCACCGAGCCTGCCTGCACCTGCACACCTGCCTCCAGTTGGGTGCGCCACAGGCTGTCGGGCGACAGGACGAAGATGGGGCACCACCGTCACGGGAGGTCCCAGCTTGCCCGATCACCGCCGACCGGACACGACCGGCCCCCGTCCCACCGCCGCCCGCGCCGGCGCCGCGCGCCCCGCTCCTAGCCCAGCGGCACCGGCTCCGGCAGCCCCACCGGCCAGGTGTGCACGGGCTCACCGAGGTGCATCAGCGCGCAGTAGCGACGGGTCGTGGCCGCCAGGGCGGCGTCCCGGGAGAGCCCCTGTTCGAGGGCCCGGTGGAAGGTCGCGGCCTGCCACGACGCGCCGTTGACCCGGCGTCGGCACCGCTCCTCGATCACACCGAGGTAGAGGTCACGGTCGGCGGCCTCGACGCCCCACCCCTTCAGCCCCGCCTCGGCGAGCGGCAGCAGCTCGTCGCGTACCAGCGTCACCGCGTCGACCTCGCCCGTGCCCCCGTACCGCCCGCGCCGCGGCCAGACCAGGCGGGCGTCGATGCCGTACCGGCACGCGGCGTCGAAGTTGGCGGCCGCCGCCTCGAACGGCAGCCGGGTCCACACGGGCCGGGGTTCCTCGGCGAGGGCGCGCACCAGCCCGTAGTAGAAGGCCGCGTTGGCGATGACGTCGGTGATGGTGGGCCCGGCCGGCAGGACGCGGTTCTCCACCCGCAGGTGCGGCACGCCGTCGGCGACGTCGTAGACGGGGCGGTTCCAGCGGTACACCGTGCCGTTGTGCAGGACGAGTTCGGCGAGCTTGGGCGCGCCCCCGGCCTCGATGACCTCGAGCGGGTCCTCGTCGTCGCAGATGGGCAGCAGGGCCGGGAAGTAGCGCAGGTTCTCCTCGAACAGGTCGTACGCCGAGGAGATCCACCGCTCCCCGAA
This sequence comes from Streptomyces sp. NPDC004542, assembly GCF_040610035.1. Classification (NCBI taxonomy): domain Bacteria; kingdom Bacillati; phylum Actinomycetota; class Actinomycetes; order Kitasatosporales; family Streptomycetaceae; genus Streptomyces; species Streptomyces sp. NPDC004542. Next base: position 22,767 of record NZ_JBEXLP010000036.1, on the reverse strand, counting down.
CCAGGTGCGCGGCCGCACGCCCTGGGCCTGCAGCTCGGGCGGGCGGGTGTCGGTGGCCTGGAGGAAGAGCGGAGGGCGGGACTCTCGCCAGAGTTCGTGACCGAAGAGGAACGGGGAGTTGGCGCCGACGGCGATCTGCGGCGCGCAGGCCACTTGGGCGGCGTTCCACACGTCGGCGAAACGGCCCGGGGTGACCTGGAGGTGCAGCTGTACGGAGGTGCAGGCGGCCTCGGGGACGATGGAGCGGGACGTGCAGGTGAGGTGTTCGACCCCTTCGATGTCGAGGCGGAAGTCCTCACCCCTGGCGGCCACGATCTGGTCGTTGAGCAGGGTGTAGCGGTCGACCTCGGAGAGGTTGGAGGAGACCAGGTCGTCACGGTCCAGGGTGGGCAGAATGCCGATCATCGCGATACCGGCGTCCAGCTCGCCGGCCTTGCGGTCGGCGTACGCCAGCGAGGTGCGGAGTTCCTCGGCCAGCCGGTCGAATACCCGCCCGCCCAACCGGTGCGGGGCGATGTTCACCTCCAGGTTGAACATGGCGAGTTCTGTTTGGAAATCGCGGCTCGCGATGCGTTCCAGCACCTGGCCATTCAGCATTTTCGGCAGGCCGTCGGGGCCCACGAGATTCAGCTCGATCTCCACACCCATCAGGTTCTTGGGCCGATCGAACCTCTCCTGGGCCAGCAGCCGCTCGAGCCCTGTCAGGCACGTGCGGAGCTTTTCCCGGTAGCGCTGCCGATCGGACAGGTCGAACGGCCCTGCCACGACCTTCTCCCCCATCGAAGCGTCCCTCCTCGGATGGGCGGGCGGAAGCTCCGGCCGCCGGGGTCCAGGGTCAGGTGGGATGATGCCCACCCGACGCGATCGATAACGTCCCGCGCGGGCCCCGTCCCCGGTACTCTGTGGGAATGTGTCCCGCGGCACATTCACGGGGCATGGGGCAGCACGCATCTTCGTGTGCCCCATCGGCCTCGTGAAAAACGCCGATGAGAATGGGCCGTCCGCTACGGCGGCGTATTCCGAGGTCAGCAGGGGCAGCCCGCACCGGAAAACGGGATGATTCCCGCGAATCGCCGACCGAATACGGACTTGTTCTCCTCGCCGGAAACGGTTAGACGAAACATCGTCCGAACACAAGTCGTATAAACTCCGCGAAGAAGGCAGAAGGTTGGCGCCCACCGTTCTGGTTCCCGCCGTCCAGGCGACGTGCGGCAGGCCGCGTCCGCACCTCTCGTTCACCGCCCCGGGCCCCCGCCTCTCTGACCCCATGAGCTGACAGCGCCGTCCGCCCACCCCGTCCTCGCGCCCTCGCGCCTGTCGACTGAGAGGCGACCCACCATGCCCCTGCACGTTCCCCCTGCCCCCGTGCCCGCCCTGCGCTCCGTCCTGACGGCCCTCGGGTCCCCCACCGCCGTCCGCGAGGCCCGGACCCCCTCCCTGCGAGCCGCCCAGGGACCCGCCACACCCGAGCTGCCCCTGCCGCTGCACGTACTGGACCGGATCACCGCCGAGGGCGTGTCCGCGACCCGGCTGACCGGCTGGCGGTTCCTGATCCGGTGCGGCGACCGTGCGGTGGCCGCGGCCGAGACCCGGCTGACGCCGGACGGCTGGGCGTTCTCGCACTTCTTCGAGGGTCCCTACATCGCCTCCACCGAACGCGCCCTGCGCCAGGCCGAGACGGTGCAGCAGCCCTACCAGGCCCGCCTGCTGTCCGTACCGGGCCTGTACATGCTCACACTGTGGCTGCACGGCGACTGCGCCGCGGACGGCGCCGAGGGCCATCCCGCCGCCACCGACCTCCTCGTCCCGCTGGCTCCCGCCCCGCCCGGAATCGCGGCCCACCGTCCGCACCAGGTCGCCGAACTGCTCCCGGTGCTGACCCACCGGGCGACTCCCGTCCCGCTGCTGGGCTCACCCGCCTGACGCCGCTTCCCCCTCCCTGTCGCCGGCTTTCTCCCGCTTCTCGCGTACTGCCTCCGTACCCCGCCGCCCCTTCGGTGGCGGGGTACACGCGGATATGCCGACACCGTTGCGCTCGTACGAGCAATTGCCCGCTCTCAAGAGCCACTAACGTCTCCGTGCGGCCCTGACCAGCCCCATCCGGCCACCGAGAACCACCCGAAATGACAGTGCGGTGAGGGTGAACCGAAACATGTGGGCGATGCGTCATCAACCTGTGAGAAGCGGTGCTGCGAAATACCTGCGGATTGACGCCCGGAGGGCAACACTGGGTTCCGAACGACTTATGACCACGGGGGCGGACATGACCACGACAGAGCGAGAGATCCCACCCATGTGCCAGCACCAGCCACCGTGCCCGACAGCAGAATCCGCCGACCGGGAGTCCGCCCGTCTCGTGGCGCACCACCCGGAGCAGGGATGGAGCCTGCTGTGCAACGGCGTCCTGCTCTTCGAGGACACCGGTGAGCTCCTGCCCGACGGCCAGATCATCGCCCCGCACCGCCTGCTGGACCCCAGCCGGGTGATGACGGCCGCCTAGGCCTTTTCCGGCACCGGCCGGGCGGCTCCGTGCCGCGCGGTGACCTGAGGGGCCGGTTCGCACCCGCTCGGTGCGCACCGGCCCCGACGCGCGTCCGGGGGTGACTACTGAGCGTGTCCGGCTGTCAGCCGAGCGCGTCGCGAAGCGCCGCGTACGCGGGTTTCGGCTTCAGCTGCTCGTCCCACGGCAGGGCCGCGCCCTCGCCCGGGAAGACCGCCGGGATCCACGAGTACTTGTCGGTGTAGTCCCACACCGTCAGCCCCACGCACCGGCGCACCGCGAGGCAGGCCTCGGCCAGGTCCCGGTACCAGGTCGCCTGCTCGGCCAGCTTGGCGTCCGTGGCGGGCAGCCGCATGCGGACGTCGGCCTCGGTGAGCGCGGTGTCCAGGCCCAGGCGGGCGAAGCGGCGGAGATTGTCCTCCAGGGTGGTGGGATAGCCGTACTGGAGGGCCAGGTGCGCCTGGAAGCCGATGCCGTCCAGGGGCACGCCCCGCGCCTTGAGGTCCTTGGCCAGGGCGTAGTAGGCGTCGCTCTTCGAGCCGGTCGCCTCGATGTTGTAGTCGTTGAGGTACAGCTTGGCGTGCGGGTCGGCCTGGTGGGCCCAGCGCAGCGCGTCGGCGATGTAGCCGGGTCCGAGTGTCCTGTACCAGAGGGTCTCGCGGTAGGTGCCGTCCTCGTTGAAGGCCTCGTTGACGACGTCCCAGGAGTACACCTCGCCCCGGTAGTGCCGCACCTCTTCGGTGATGTGCTTCTTCAGCACGGACCGCAGCTCGGCGGCGGTCCACTCCCGTGCGGTGAGCCAGTCGGGCAGCTGGCTGTGCCAGACCAGGGTGTGGGCGCGGACCCGCTGGTGGTCGCCGCGGGCGAGGGAGACGATCTCGTCGCCCTTCGACCAGTCGAAGACGCCCTGCCGCGGCTCGGTCGCGTACCACTTCATGCCGTTGCCCGGCGTGATCATGTCGAATTCGGTGCCGAGGATCTTCGTGTAGGCGCCATCGGTCAGCTCGGGGTTGTCGGTGGCGCTGCCGAAGTAACGCCCGTGCCGGTGGGCGAGCTCGGCGAGCGTGGGTTGCCGCCCGTGCGCCTGGGCGGCGGGGCCGGCGGCGATGCCCGCGGCGACCAGAACGGCCGCGAGGGCGCCGGCGAGTCCGAGGCGTGTACGGGTCCTGGGCATGGTGCGACTCCTCGTGGTCCGGTGCGGGGTGGGGTCGTACGCGGGTGTGGACGGGGCCGTACACCCGTCGGCGCGGGTCATCCCTTCGTCGCGCCGGCGGTCAGGCCGCCGACGAGCTGGCGCTCGGCGACCGAGTAGAAGGCGAGGGCCGGGACCATCGCCAGGACCAGGTAGGCGAAGACACGGGCGTACTCCGCCGAGTACTGGCCCTGGAACTGCGCGACGCCGAGGGGCAGCGTCCACCACTTCGAGTCGGTGAACACCAGCAGCGGCAGCATGAAGTTGTTCCAGCTGGCGACGACGGCCAGCACCGACACCGTGCCGAGCGCGGGCCGCGCCATGGGCAGCAGCACCCGCCAGAAGAAGCCGAAGGCGGTGCACCCGTCGAGCGTGGCCGCCTCCTCCAGCTCACCGGGGATCTGCCGGAAGAAGCCGCGCAGGATGATGATGGTCATCGGCAGCCCGAAGGCCGCCTGCGGCAGGATCACGCCGAGCGGGTTGTCCAGCAGGCCGAGGTAGCGCAGCAGCAGGAAGAGGGGCAGCGCGGCCACCGCGAAGGGGAACATCAGCCCCATCGTGAAGAAGGTGAACAGCAACTCCCGCCCCCGGAAGGCGAACCGCGCGAAGGAGAAGGCCGCCAGCGCGGACGCGGCGACCACGAGCACGGTCGTCGCCACCGCGACCAGCGTGCTGTTGCCCACCAGCCGCCAGAAGTCGCCCGAGCCGAGGATGTCCTTGTAGTTGCCGGTCAGCCAGTGCTCGGGCAGTCCGAAGGGGTTGCGGGAGAGCTCGGCGGTGGACTTGAAGCCGGACAGGACGGCGTACAGCAGGGGTACGACCATCAACGCGCCGACGGCGACGAGCACCAGGTGCAGCGGCAGTTCGCGTACGGCCTTGGTCCTGCGGGTCACTTGCCGTCTCCCCTCATCGTCGTGGTGGCCCCTTCGAGGTCACGGCGGAGCACGAACCGCTGGTAGGCGAGGGCGAAGAGGAGGCAGATGCCGAACATGACCACGCTGATCGCGCTGGCGTAGCCGATCTGGTAGCGCTTGAAGCCGTACTGGAACATGGTCACGGACATCGTCTCGGAATGGTGGTCGGGCCCGCCCTGGGTGATCACCCAGACCAGGTCGAAGAGCTGGATCGCCCCGATGACGGACAGGAAGACGCTGATGCGCAGGGTGGGCGCGAGCAGCGGCAGGGTGACGTTGCGGAACCGCTGCCAGGGGTTCGCGCCGTCGATCAGCGCCGCCTCGGTCAGCTCGGCGGGGATGGACTGCAGTCCGGCGAGGTAGAGCATCATGTGGAAGCCGAAGTACTTCCAGGTCATGACGAGGAACAGCGTCGCCATGACGTAGGAGGGGTCGGCGAACCACTCCCCGCCGACGCCGCCCAGCCCGATGGCGCCCAGGACGTGGTCGGCGAGCCCGTCGTCCGGGGCGAAGATCATGCTGAACAGCACGCCGGTGATCGCCTCGGACAGGACGTAGGGCGCGAAGAACAGCATCCGGTACACGGCCCGCCCGCGCAGCCGCTGGTTGAGCGCGACGGCCATGGCGAGCGCGAACGGCAGTTGCAGGGCGAGGGACAGGGCCACCAGGAGCAGACAGCGCCACAGGTCGCCCAGGAAGACGTCGTCCTGGAAGAGCCGGCTGAAGTTGTCCGTGCCGACGTAGTCGGAGGGCATGCCGAAGCCGCCCCAGCGGAAGAAGGCGGCGTACAGCGCGAACAGCATCGGCAGCAGCACCAGCCCGATGAACAGCACCAGGGCGGGCACCTGGAAGCCGACCGCGGTCAGCCAGTTCAGCAGGCGCCGGCGCGCCCGTCCCCGGGCCGGCGCCGCCGCCGGGGAGGAGGGGGCGACGCCGGGGTCCGTCCGCTTGTCCGGGAGGAAGGTCGAGGTCATCGCCGGCTACTACGCTTCCTTCGCGGCCTTGGTGATCGACCGGGTGACCTGCTCGGGTGACTTGGAGCCGGCGATCAGCGCGGAGACGCTGTCGTTGACCTCCTGGCCGACGGAGGGCGCGTACGCCTGGTCGAGGTAGAGCTGGAAGCCGGTGGCACCCGTCAACTGGTCGTGAACGGCCTTGGTGTTGGGGTCGGAGAGCGCCTTCTCGGCGCCGGGGACCACCGGAAGGGTGTTGGTCTTCTTGACGAGTTCCAGGTCGGTGGCCTCGGAGGCGAAGAACTTCAGGAAGTCGACGGCCGCCTGCGGGGCGCCCTTGCGCAGCGCGTGCGCGCCGCCACCGCCGAACACCTCGGTGATCGCGCCCTTTCCGCCCTCGACGGCAGGGAAGGGGAAGAAACCGAGGTTCGAGCCGAGGCCCTTGCCCGCGTCGGCCTCCACGACCGGGGCCCACTGCCCCATGAGCTCCATGGCCGCCTTGCCGTTGCCCACGGTGGCCGCCTGGCCGGTCGGGGTGGAGTACCCGGCGCCCAGGAACCCCTTCTGGAACGGCTGGAGTTGGACCAGGTCCTTGAGGTGCTGTCCGGCCTGGACGAGGCCGGGGTCGCTGAAGTCCTTGGCCTCGTCGGCCTTCTTCAACGCGTCGATACCGGCCGTGCGCATGGCGAGGTAGGCCCAGTAGTACATCTCGGGCCACTTCTCCTTGCCGGCCACCGCGATCGGCGTGATGTTCTTCGCCTTCAGCTTCCGCACGGCGTCGAGGAAGCCGCTCCAGGTCGTGGGCGGGGTGCTGATGCCGGCCTGCTTGAAGAGCGCCTTGTTGTACCAGAAGCCGATCATGCCGATGTCGAACGGGATGCCGTACAGCTTGCCGCCGAGGAGATACGCCTGCTTGGCGACGGACAGCATCCCGTCGGCCCAGGGCTTGGTCCTGTCGGTGAGGTCCTCGACCAGCCCCGCGTCGACCTGCTGCTGGAGCACGCCGCCGCCCCACGTGTGGAAGATGTCCGGCAGCTTCCCGGAGGCGATCAGCGCCGTCATCTTCGACTTGTAGGCGTCGTTCTCCATCTGGACGATCTTTATCTTGACCTTGGGATTCTGTGCCTCGAACTTCTTGGCCAGACCGGCCCAGACCGTCTTCGTCGGCTGGGTGGTGGAGATGTTCCACCACTCGATCGTGGTCGTGCCGTTCGACGACCCTCCGTCCGAGTCACCGCCGCAGCCGCTGAGTGCCGTCATGCCCAGGCCGGCTGCGGCGGAGGCCGCCAGGAAGCCGCGGCGGGAGAGAGCAGGGTCGCCCATCATGCGCTCCTTCTGTTCGAAACTTTCGAAACCACCCCGGAAAGCTGCGCCGCACCTTAGAGACCGCCCTCGGCACGTGGCAACCCTCTGTACGACGCCGGCTGCGACAGGAATTGGGACCCCCGCGGCCGGAAGCACCGCAGTCGTGCGTGCGGTTCGCGCATTGCGGCTTCTGCACTGACGGTGGGAACGGGCTTCCCCGGACCGGGCCGAATCGAAACATTCGGCGATCTCACCGAACGTTCCGAACGGCGACTCTAGAAAGGCCGTTCAGGGGCGTCAAGGTGTCGTGCACCAGGTAGTCGGACCGGCCGGCCGGCGACCGGATCGATCGGGGGCGGCGCGGCCCGCGGCCGAGGAGGTGCCGGCGCCGGGGCCGCCCGCCCGGACACCGGGGATCTCCGGCCGGTGGCCGTGGCGATGAGCGGCGACGTCCGGCCCGCGTACACACAGCGTTGCCGATGTCGGCCCCGGCCGCCGACGGCGTCTCCTCGCCCTCCGGCACGACCCGAGGACGGCCCGTACCCCCTCGACCTGGCCTCCTCCGGGCCGTCGGCGCCCAGTGAGGCGTTCTCCACGCGCACCTGGCGCCCACCCCGGACGGGAATCAGAGGCGCACGCATCACTCTCCGCATACGCCGGTGCGGCCGTCCGGGTGATGGCCGGACCGGACCCCCTGTCGCGTCGTCCCGACGACCGGCCCCTCTCCACGGTCCCCGGCGCCTGCGCCCTATCGTGACCGGCATGCAGTCCTACACGATCGGCCAGGCAGCACGGCTGCTCGGCGTGAGCCCGGACACCGCCCGCCGCTGGGCGGACGCGGGCCGGATGGCGACCCACCGCGACGAGGCGGGACGGAGACTCATCGACGGCAAGGACCTCGCCGCGTTCTCCGTGGAACTCGCCAAGGCGGGCGGCGGCGAGGACGACGCGGGCACCTCCTGCACCTCGGTCCGCAACGCCTTCCCCGGCATCGTCACCGCGATCAAGCTCGGCGACGTCGCGGCCCAGGTCGAGATCCAGGCCGGCCCCCACCGCCTGGTCTCCCTGCTCACCCGCGAGGCCGTCGAGGAACTGGGGCTGGAGGTCGGCATGGAGGCCACCGCACGCGTGAAGTCGACGAACGTACATATCGACACGGCGTGACGGCAGGTACCCGCGGCGAGGTGCGGGGAGCGCCGGGCCGACGCGCGGGGCTCAAGGCGACGCGTGTCCCCGCATGCCCCGCCTGAACGACCCGGCACACTACGGTGTGGGGCCATGACCCTGAGCATCCGCAACCAGCTTCCCGGCACCGTCACCGCCGTCCAGCCCGGTGAGGTCATGACCATCGTCAAGATCCACCTGGACGGTGGCCAGGACGTCACGGCGGTCATCACGTCGGAGGCCGCCGGGCAACTCGCCCTCGCCCCGGGCACCACCGTCCGCGCTCTGGTGAAGTCGACGGAGGTCTCCCTGGCCACCAGCCGGGTCGACGGCCTCTCGATCCGCAATCAGCTCCCGGGCACCATCACCCGCCTCACGACGGGAACCGCGATGGCCTCGGTGAAGATCACCGTGGACGGTGCCGAACTCACCGCGGCGATCACCAAGGAAGCGGCCGCCGACCTCGGTCTCTTCGTGGGCTCGGACGTCATCGCCCTGATCAAGTCGACCGAGGTGTCGCTGGCGACCGCGTGAACGCGCGAGGGCCCCGCCCGGACTCGGACGGGGCCCCGGGGCAGACCGGCCCCGGTCGCTCGCTCAGTCCTCGTACGCGTCCAGCGGCGGGCAGGAGCAGACGAGGTTGCGGTCGCCGAAGGCCTGGTCGATGCGGCGCACCGGCGGCCAGTATTTGTCGGCGGCCGAGACCCCGGCCGGGAACACGGCCTCCTGGCGGCCGTAGGCGTGCTTCCACTCACCGCCGAGCGCGGCGGCGGTGTGCGGGGCGCCCCGCAGCGGGTTGTCCTCGGCGGGCCACTGGCCCGAGCCGACCTTCTCGATCTCCCCGCGGATCGCGATCATCGCGTCGCAGAACCGGTCCAGCTCGGCCAGGTCCTCCGACTCGGTCGGCTCGATCATCAGCGTGCCGGCCACCGGGAAGGACATCGTCGGCGCGTGGAAGCCGTAGTCGATGAGCCGCTTGGCCACGTCGTCCACGGACACCCCGGTCGCCTTGGTCAGCGGGCGCAGGTCGATGATGCACTCGTGCGCCACCAGACCGCCCGGGCCGGTGTAGAGCACGGGGTAGTGCGGCTCGAGGCGCTTGGCGACGTAGTTGGCGGAGAGCACCGCCACCTGGGTGGCGCGCCTGAGGCCCTCACCGCCCATCAGGCGGACGTACGCCCACGAGATCGGCAGGATGCCGGCCGAGCCCCAGGGCGCGGCCGAGATCGGGCCGACACCGGTCGCGGGACCCGCCGCCGGCTGGAGCGGGTGGTTCGGCAGGTACGGCGCCAGGTGCTCGCGCACGGCCACGGGACCGACGCCGGGACCGCCTCCGCCGTGCGGGATGCAGAACGTCTTGTGCAGGTTGAGGTGGGAGACGTCACCGCCGAAGTGGCCCGGCGCGGCGAGGCCGACCAGCGCGTTGAGGTTGGCGCCGTCGACGTACACCTGGCCGCCGGCGTCGTGGACCTGGGCGCAGATGTCGGCGACGTGTTCCTCGAACACCCCGTGCGTCGACGGGTACGTGATCATCAGCACCGCCAGCTCGTCACGGTACTGCTCGATCTTCGCCCGCAGGTCCGCGATGTCGATCTCGCCGTCCTCGGCGGTCTTCACCACGACGACCTTCATGCCCGCCATCACGGCGCTGGCGGCGTTGGTGCCGTGCGCGGAGGACGGGATGAGGCAGACGGTGCGCTGGTCGTCGCCGTTGGCGCGGTGGTAACCGCGCACGGCGAGCAGACCGGCGAACTCGCCCTGCGAACCGGCGTTCGGCTGCAGCGAGACCTTGTCGTATCCGGTGACCTCGGCGAGACGTTCCTCCAGCTCACGGATGAGCGTGAGGTAGCCCTGCGCCTGCTCGGCGGGCGCGAAGGGGTGCAGCTGCCCGAACTCCGGCCAGGTGACCGGCTCCATCTCCGTGGTCGCGTTGAGCTTCATGGTGCAGGAGCCCAGCGGGATCATGCCGCGGTCGAGCGCGTAGTCGCGGTCGGCGAGCCGGCGCAGGTAGCGCAGCATCGCAGTCTCGGAGCGGTGCTGGTGGAAGACCGGGTGGGCGAGGTAGTCGTCGGTCCGCAGCAGGGCCGCGGGGAGCGCGTCCGCGGTCGCCGCGTCCAGCGCCTCGATGTCCCCCTCGACCCCGAACGCGGTCCACACGGCGACCAGCTGGGCGCGGGTCGTGGTCTCGTCGCAGGCGGCCGAGACATGGTCGCCGTCGACGGGCCGCAGGTTGACCCCGCCCGCCCGGGCGGCGGCCACGACCTCGGCGGCCCGGCCGGGCACGCGCGCGGTGACCGTGTCGAAGAAGGCGCCGTGGACGACCTCGACACCCCCCGCCCGCAGCCCCTCGGCCAGGAGGGTGGCGTACCGGTGGGTGCGCCGCGCGATGGTCTTCAGGCCCTCAGGCCCGTGGTAGACGGCGTACATGCCGGCCATGACGGCGAGCAGCACCTGGGCGGTGCAGATGTTGCTGGTGGCCTTCTCGCGGCGGATGTGCTGCTCGCGGGTCTGCAGCGCCAGCCGGTACGCCCGGTGGCCGTCCGCGTCGATGGACACGCCCACCAGACGGCCGGGCAGACTGCGGGCGAACCTCTCCTGCACCGCCATGTAGCCGGCGTGGGGGCCGCCGAAGCCCATGGGCACGCCGAAGCGCTGGGTCGTACCGATCGCGATGTCCGCGCCGAGCTCGCCCGGGGAGGTGAGCAGCGTCAGCGCCAGCAGGTCGGCGGCGACGGTGACGAGCGCGCCGAGCTCGTGCGCCCGGTCGATGACGGGCTTGATGTCGCGTACGGCGCCGGACGCGCCCGGGTACTGGATCAGCACGCCGTTGATCTCACGCTCGGCGAGCTCGGCCGGGATGCCCTGGCTGAGGTCGGCGACCACGACCTCCACGCCGGTCGGTTCGGCGCGGGTCCGGATCACGGCGACGGTCTGCGGCAGCGCGTCCGCGTCGACGAGGAAGAGGCCCTTCTTGTTCCGGCCCATGCGCCGGGACAGCGCCATCGCCTCGGCCGCCGCCGTGCCCTCGTCGAGCAGTGAGGCACCGGAGGTCGGCAGCCCGGTGAGCTCGGCGACCATGGTCTGGAAGTTCAGCAGGGCCTCGAGACGTCCCTGGGAGATCTCCGGCTGGTACGGCGTGTAGGCGGTGTACCAGGCCGGGTTCTCCATCACGTTGCGCAGGATGACCGGCGGTGTGAAGGTCCCGTAGTACCCGAGCCCGATCATCGAGTCGAGGACCTGGTTGCGGCCGGCGAGCGCGCGCAGCTCGGCGAGCACCTCCGCCTCGGTGCGGGCGCCCGGGAGATCCAGGGCGTCGGCGTTCTTGATCACATCCGGCACCGCGGCGGCGGTCAGCTCGTCGAGCGAGCCGTATCCGACGTGCGCGAGCATCTTGGCCCGCGCCTCCTGGTCGGGACCGATGTGGCGCTGCTCGAAGGGGATGCCCTGTTCGAGCTCGGAGAGCGGGGTGCGGTGGGCGGTCATTGCGGAGGCCTCCTGGTCTGACGCGACCTTCGAGGGGCACCCCGGCACGGGTACCCCGACGGCCTCCCCCTCTGTCATCTCGACCTGAGAGCTTCACCGGGTCGCCCGAGGGCCCCGGCTTTCACCGTCGGTGAGGGCGGAAGCCGTGGAGACACCGCCCTGCTTTCCAGAGTGACCTCGTCCGTGCGGTACGTGAGCCTGAGAGATTCCGGGGAGGATTTGCTCCTTCGGCGCCTCCGGTGGTGTCCGGAGGACTCTCCCGCACGGGGTCAGCGGCCGTTTGCCAGCCTACCAGCGAGGCCGACGCGCGGGCCTCGAGTGGCCACCTTCCTGAATGTGCTCTTTTGTGGTGCTTACGGATGAGTTGCGACCAAGAGGAGGGACCGTGCGAACCGATATCGATCCGCGCCACCTGATCGGCCGCAAGGCGTTCGACCGCAATGGCGACAAGATCGGCACGATCGACGAGGTCTACCTCGACGACGCGACCGGCGAACCGGAGTGGGCGGCCATACGTACCGGCCTGTTCTCCAGGGACGCCTTCGTCCCGCTCGAACCCAGCGAACTGATCGACGGCGCCCTCCGCGTCCCCTTCGACCGGTCCCTCATCAAGGACGCGCCCGACTTCGGCGTCGGCCGTCACCTCTCCCCCGAGCAGGAACTCCAGCTCTACCACCACTACGGCCTCGACGTGACCTCGTCGCACCCGCTCCCGGACCACGACTTCGGCCACCTGGCGGGCACGGACGAGACGGCCGGACCGGCGTAGCGAACCCCCGGGCCGTCCGCCAAGCGGCTCGTCCGCACCACGTCAGGGTCTGCCCGCACCTTTCCCGCCCCTGTCCGCCCGGACGGAGGCCCGCTCCCCACCGCCCTCGGGTCACTCCGTCCCGCTCCCGGCCCCCGCCACACCGCCATGGAGCCCGCTCACAGCCGCTACGGCGGCCAACGGCAGCGGATCCGCCGGTTCCAGCGCCGGGTCGTCGACCCGGAACGTCCGCACCCGGCCGGGCTCGGAGCCGGGGGTCTCGAAGCGCACGGTGACCCGCCCGAGCCCGCTGCCCTGCACCCAGCCGTGCCCGAGTTCCGCGTGCCGCACGTCATGGCCCGCGGGCCAGCGCCGTTCGGCCGGCGGCTGCTGTTCCGCGACGGGTTCGGGCACCGCCTCCTGCGCCGTCGGAGCCGGCTCACCCGCCGCCTGAGCGAACAGGTCCTCCTGCGTGTAGTCGGCGAGCCCGGAGACACCCACGCCGAGCAGCCGCACCCCGCCGGTGGTGTCGACGGAGTCCAGCAACCGGGCCGCCGCCTCCCGCACGACCGCCGCATCGTCCGTGGGCCCCCGCAGCGTCTCCGACCGGGTCAGCGTCGAGAAGTCGTACCGCCTCACCTTCAGCACGATGGTCCTCCCCGACAGCCCGGCCCCGCGCAGCCGCCCGACGCACCGATCCGCGAGCCGCTGCACCTCCAGGCCGACCCGGAGCCGGTCGTGAATGTCCACGTCATAGGTGTCCTCGACCGACACCGACTTGGCCTCCCGCTCCGCCACCACGGGCCGCTCGTCATGCGCCAGTGCCATGGCGTACAGAGCGTGGCCGTGGGCCTTCCCCAGCAGCCGTACGAGCTCGTCCTCGCCCGCCTCGGCGAGTTCGCCGACCGTGGTGATCCCGGCGCGCCGCAGGTGGTCCCCCGTCGCCGGCCCCACTCCGGGCAGGGTCCGCACCGTCATCGGGCCCAGCAGTCCCCGCTCCGTCCCCGGTTCGATCAGGACCAGCCCGTCCGGCTTGGCCTGCTCGGAGGCGATCTTCGCGAGCATCTTGGAGGCGGCGAGCCCCACCGACCCCGTCAGTCCCGTGACGGCCCGGATGTCCGCGCGCAGCTTCTCCCCCGCCAGACGGGCCGAGTCCCCGTCCCGGGCCGCTCCCCCCGCCTCCAGGTCCACGAACGCCTCGTCCAGGCTCAGCGGCTCGACGAGCGGCGACAGCGCCCGCAGCAAGGCCATCACCTGTTCGCTGATCGACCGGTACAGCCCGAAGCGCGGGACCAGATAGGCGGCGTTGGGGGCGAGCCGACGCGCCTGGGCCATCGGCATCGCCGAGTGGACCCCGAAGACCCGCGCCTCGTACGACGCGGTGGCGACCACTCCGCGCGGTCCCAGCCCGCCCACGACGACGGCCTTCCCGCGCAGACTCGGCTTGGAAGCCTGCTCCACCGAGGCGAAGAAGGCATCCATGTCGAGATGCAGGATCGTGGGCGCGTTTCTCACATCTCCGATGCTGCACCACGCCACTGACAATGCCCCGGCGGCCACCTCGGGCAGCCCGGCGCGGGCACGCAGGGCGCCCTCCGCCGTGCGGGGGCAGGCGCCGTCAGACCGCCCGGTTGCGCCGCCGCGCCAGTTCGTCGGAGGGGTTCTGCCCGACGAGGGTCTCCCCGGTGTCGATGCGCTCCCCGTGGAGCTGGGAGAGCGCGCTTTCCACGTCCCGCCACACCACGCCCACGGCGATCCCGAAGATCCCCTGACCGCCCTGGAGCAGGGCGTGGACCTCGTCGGGGGAGGTGCACTCGTAGACCGTGGCTCCGTCGCTCATCAGCGTCATGCGCTCCAGGTCGCGGAAACCGCGTTCCCTGAGGTGCTGGACGGCGGTGCGGATGTTCTGCAGCGAGACACCGGTGTCCAGAAAGCGCTTCACGATCTTCAGGACGACGACGTCCCGGAAGCTGTACAGCCGCTGTGTGCCCGACCCGTAGGCGGGCCGCACGCTCGGCTCGACCAGCCCGGTACGGGCCCAGTAGTCCAGTTGCCGGTACGTGATACCGGCGGCCGCGCAGGCCGTCGGGCCGCGGTAGCCGATCTGCTCGGACGCCATGGACGCCGCCCCTCCGCCGCTCGGCACGGCCGTCGGTCGTTGCGGGACCTGGTCGGCCGCGCCGCCCTGCTGGGGATACCCCCTGCTCGAGCGGAGCCGAGAGCCCGAGGGAGGGTACGGACCGCTTTCCCCGAAACCTCGTCCGGGGGCACCCCCAGCCGTACCGTCGCCGCTGCTTCTCACGCCGACCTCCGTCCTTGACCTGCCTTCTCGACGGTAGGCAGTCACCAGGGGTGCGTCAACGATCGCCACACTCGGCACGCCGAGTGATAATCACCCTAAGAGTGGTTTCCCGTGCCCCACCGCGGGGAAAGGCTAGCCGAATGCGCTGGCGGGGAGCGTCAGGACGCTCTCACCGACCGTCGGCCCGTGCTCTCGGAACCGCTGGTCACGAACCGTCGGCCGGCCGGTCACGAACCGCGTGCCCGCCGCAGGCCGGCCCGCTCACTGGTTGCTGGTACCGAAGTCCTCGGGCGAGATCTGGTCGAGGAACTCGCGGAACTTCTCCACCTCGTCCTCCTGCTCGTCCGGAATCGCGATGCCCGCGTCGTCGAGCACCGTGTCGCTGCCGTAGATCGGCGTACCGGTACGCAAGGCCAGCGCTATGGCGTCGGAGGGGCGGGCGCTCACCTCGACCCCGCTGGCGAAGACCAGCTCCGCGTAGAAGACGCCCTCACGCAGGTCCGTGATACGCACTTCGCTGAGTTCCTGGCCGACGGCCTCCAGCACGTCCTTGAACAGGTCGTGGGTCAGCGGCCGCGCGGGGGCCATGCCCTGCTGGGCGAAGGCGATCGCCGTCGCCTCCCCCGGTCCGATCCAGATGGGGAGGTACCGGTCGCCACCCACTTCACGCAGGAGCACGATCGGCTGGTTGGAGGGCATTTCCACCCGGACACCTACGACATCGAGCTCGTTCACACAGCAACCCTAGGCCGTGCTCGGGATGTTTGGGTAGTCGGGCCGGTAACGGGCGTCCGATCCGGCCCCTCGCTCCCCGTACCACTCAGGGCAGCCGGACCCCGAGCGCGGTCTGCACCAGAGCCGCGTGCAGCCTCACCGTGAGCGCCGCCAGCTCCTTCGTGCGGGCCTCGGCGTGCGCCCTGGTCTGCGGATTGCGGTGGCGCCTGAGCGGGGCCACCACCTGGTCCACCAGTCCGGCCTCCCGGTCGGCGGCGGCCTTCATGACCCGCAGGTGGCGCGGCTCGATCCCGAACCGCCCCAGCTCGGCGACGAGGGAGGCCACCGTGACGGCCTCCACGTCGTACACGCCGCCCTCGAGGGGAGCGATGAGTCCGTACGACTCCCACACCTTCAGATCGTTCTCGTCGATCCCGGCGGCCGCCAGCAGCTCGGCCCGCCCGATCCGGGCGGCCGTGGGCCCTTCCACGGGTTCCAGCGCGGTCTCGCCGGCGCGCTGGCGCCCCACGACCGGCAACTGCACGGCCTCGCCGCGCTCCATCGCGTCCAGGTGCTCGCGGATCACCTTGAGCGGCAGGTAGTGGTCCCGCTGCATCCTCAGGACGTGACCGAGGCGCTCGACGTCCCCGGCCGAGAACTTGCGGTACCCCGAAGGGGTCCGCTGCGGCTCGACCAGCCCCTCCGACTCCAGGAACCGGATCTTGGAGATCGTGACTTCGGGGAACTCCTCGCGCAGCACGCTCAGCACCGAGCCGATGCTCATCAGCCCACCGTCCGCGGCGGCGGCGCCGTGCCCGGCACCGCCGCTCGGTGTTCGCTGCATGGACCTTCCCTGGGGTCCCCCGGACGGCGTCCGGGGAGGGTCAGATGCTCTGCCGGCTCGCGTAGAAGACCAGCCGGTACTTGCCGATCTGCACCTCGTCACCGTTCGACAGAGCGACCTGGTCGATCCGCTCACGGTTGACGTACGTGCCGTTCAGACTGCCCACGTCGGCCACCGTGAAGGAGCCGTCCGGAGAACGACGGAACTCCACGTGGCGCCGCGAGACCGTCACGTCGTCCAGGAAGATGTCGCTCTGCGGATGACGCCCGGCCGTGGTCAGCTCGCTGTCCAGCAGGAAGCGGCTGCCCGAGTTCGGCCCACGGCGCACCACCAGCAGCGCCGAGCCCAGCGGCAGCGCGTCGACGGCCGCCTGAGCCTCCGGGGAGAGCATCGGCGTCTGGCCGGTCGCCTCGGCGTCGTAGGCCTCCAGACCCGAGATGGAGATCGTGGACGTCGTCTCGGACGCCCGCTCCGGCACGGCTCCGGGGCGCAGCGGCGCGCCGCAGTTGGAACAGAAGCGCGCGTTCTCCGCGTTGCGGTTACCGCACCTCGTGCACACCAGGACCGACATGGACGGATCCTCCTGCCCCGCCGGAGCGTTGGACGCGTACGGGCCGGAGGTAAACCCTCCACCCGTACCTGAGGTTGACGGTTGCCCGAAACCTATGCCGCCGGACTGGGCAGGGTCAACAGACGGCGCGCCCTGACCTCCGGAAATGTCACCACCCGGACCAGCGACCTGGTCACGGAACAGCGGGCGCTGACCTTCTGCGTCAGGCTGTGCGCGATGACGGGAGGTCGCGTTGTCGCTGCCCTCTCGCGCGCTCTTGCCGAACAACTTCGCAAACAACTTCACGGGCGATTCCCCTTGACCGAAACAGACCCGCCCGTGGGGCAGGACGAACCCTGATTGCCTACACCGGCCGACCCGGACACCCTCACAACGTCCGTAGCCACCAGACAGTTTCCACCACGCACCACCCCTTCGGTGCGCCGACCCCCCGCAAGCTCATGCCCCTGCCGGACGTCCGCCATGCACTCTCGGTTCACCGCGGGGACGACCGAGCGTAGTCAGGCCGCTTCGCCGCTCGCAAGGCATCCACGACGATCTTGGTCGACCGCTCGACGGTCACGGTGGCCTGCTCCTTCTCGAGAGTCTGTACCACGCCTCCGGGGATGTTGAGCGCCGGCTCGAGGTCCTGCGGCTTACCGATGACCTTGAAACGATAGGGGGCGTTGATCTTGTTCCCGTCGACGCTCACACTCTTGCCGGACTCGGTGAGGTACGTACCGGCGACGACCCGGACGCCGTTCACCTGGATCGCCTCCGCGCCGGCCGCGCGCAGTTCCTGGATCGCGTCGAGCAGCATGTCCGCCTGGACCGTCCCCTTCGTGTCGTCGACCGTCATCGTGATGCCGGGACCCTCGGCCGCCACGGTGCCCGCGAGGATGCCGAGTTGCTTCTCCTTCTCGGCGGTCTGCTTGCGCGCCTCCGCGGCCTGGTCGGAGCTGCTCTGCAGCTCCTGCCGCTGCTTCTCCAGTCCCTGCTTCTCGTCCTCAAGACGCTGAGTGCGGTCGTCGAGTTCATCGAGGATACGGACGAGATCCTCCTGGCGGGCGCCGCGCAGGGCGCTGTCGCTGTCGCTGTTCGACGCCACCTGCACGGCCAGACCGAAACCGAGGCCGAACAGCAGGACGGCGACGATCAGTTGGGCCCGGGTGACCCTCGGCGGCCACAGTCCCTGGACCAGGCGCCGGCGGCCGGTCAGCTCCTGCTGAGGCTGCTCCCCGGCGGCCTGCTCGGCCGCGGGGACCGGCGCGGGCACCTCGGCGGGCAGTTCCTTGCGCAGCCTGTTCTCCGGCTGCTCGTCCTGGTTGCTCATCGATGTCACGCCCGGAACACGTGTCGCCGGATCGCCGCGGCGTTGGAGAAGATGCGGATGCCGAGGACCACCACGACGCCGGTGGACAGCTGGGCGCCCACGCCCAACTTGTCGCCCAGGAAGACGATCAGCGCGGCAACGACCACGTTGGAGAGGAACGACACCACGAAGACCTTGTCGTCGAAGATGCCGTCGAGCATGGCCCGCAGGCCACCGAAGACGGCGTCCAGCGCCGCGACGACGGCGATCGGCAGATAAGGCTCGACGACCGCCGGAACCTCAGGCCGGACCAACAGGCCGGCCACGACTCCCACGACGAGGCCCAGTACGGCGATCACGATGTGCCCTTCTCAGTGCTCGGCTGTGCTGTACGTACGATCACACTCGGTGCGGCTGGCACCCGGACGTCACTCTCGGTGGAGATGCTGGTCCGGATGCCGTAGTTCTCTTCCAGGGCGTGCAGATACAGCCCGTCGGCGCTGTTCTGGAACCTGGTGCTCAGCTTCTTGGCGTCCCCCACCGCCAGGACCGTGTACGGCGGCACCAGCGGCTTGTTGTCGACCAGTATCGCGTCACCCGCCGCCCTGATCGCCGACAGGGCGGTCAGCCGCTGTCCGTTGATGGAGACGGCCTCGGCGCCTGAGGCCCACAGCCCGTTGACCACGCGCTGCATGTCGCGGTCGCGGACCCGGCCGGTGTCGGAGAAGTCCGCGGTCTCGCGCGGGTTCCCGCCGCCGCCGGTGGTGGCTTCCTTGGCATCGTTCACGACGAGCTTGACGCCGGGCCCGTGCACTGCCGTGGCGCCCGACAGAACGCCCACCAGGTCCGCCTGGCCGCTGCCGCCGCTCTTGCTCAGCGCGGCCCGCTGGCGCTCGCTCACGTCGTCGCGCAGCTTGTCCACGTCGCCCTCGAGCTTGTCCGCCGCCGATGTCTCACGGTCGATGCGGTCGATGAGCTCCTGGCGCTCCTTGGCGACCACCGGCGCCGCCACGCGTGCCTGCGCCGCCCCCACGGTCACCACGAGCGCCGCGAGGACCAGACCGGAGGCGAGACCGAGCTTCGCCCGGAGGGTCTTGGGCAGGCCGCCCGCCTCCCCCTGGGCCTTCCTCCGGGCAGCGGCCTCGGCGTACCCGTCGTCGAGGCTGTGGTCCATGACGTTGGTGATCAACGACATGGAGGCATCCGGACGCGCGGGCCGCGAGGGTGTGCTCCGAACGGGGGGTTGCTGCGGCATGCCGCACATCGTCGCATGTCGCGGCCAGTACCTCCGAACGGCCCCACCGGCATGCCGGACAGGCCCCCTTGGGGACACTTGTCCGGCACGCGCGCGTGCGGCGGTTTTTACCGTCCGGCGCTGTCCACGACCGCCGCCCACTCGTCGAGCAGGGCCTGCGCGGAGGCATCGTCCGGC
This sequence comes from Streptomyces sp. NPDC004542, assembly GCF_040610035.1. Lineage (NCBI taxonomy): Bacteria > Bacillati > Actinomycetota > Actinomycetes > Kitasatosporales > Streptomycetaceae > Streptomyces > Streptomyces sp. NPDC004542. Next base: position 3,354 of record NZ_JBEXLP010000036.1, on the reverse strand, counting down.
CCCTCCGCCCACAGGTGCGTGACGGCCTCGGCCGGGTCGGGCAGCACCATCACCCAGCGCCCGTCGGTCTCCACGACCCGCACACCGTCGGTGGTGTCGACATGGCGTTCTCCGGCCGCCTCGACGACCCGGCGCATGACCAGCCCCTTGACGGCCCAGGGAGTCGCCAGATCCCGCTTCAGGACGTGTGCCCGCGGGATACGGGCGTCGATCTGGCTGAGGGTGAGCTGCGTACGCGCCACCAGCCCGATCAGCCGTACGAACGCCGCCGCACCGTCGTAGACGCTGCTGAACTCGGGGACGATGAACCCGCCCTTGCCGTCACCACCGAAGATGGTCCCTTCCTCGCCCCCCACGCGCGTGAGGTCGTCGGGGGACGTGGTGGTCCATTCGACCTGGGTGCCGTGGTAGGCCGCGACCTGCTCGGCGATCCTGGTCGTGGTCACCGGCAGCGCCACGCGGCCGCTGCGCCGCTCGGCGGCCACAAGGTCCAGCATCACGAGGAGTGCCCGGTCGTCCTCGATGATCCGGCCCTTCTCGTCGACGAGCGACAGCCGCTCGCCCACGGGGTCGAACCGGACGCCGAACGCGGCACCCGAGGACGCCACGATCTCGCCGAGCCGTACGAGCCCCGAGCGCCGCATCTCGGCGGTCTCCGTCGGCCGGGACTCGTCGAGACCGGGGTTGATGGTCAGCGAGTCCACACCGAGCTTGCCGAGCAGGCTGGGCAGGACGAGCCCGGCGCTGCCGTTGGAGGCGTCCACGACGACCTTGAGCCCCGACTCGGAGATCCCGGTCGTGTCGACGTTCCGCAGCAGCGAGCCGGTGTACGAGTCGAAGACGCTCGCCGGGAAGTGCAGATCACCGATCTCTCCCGGGAAGGCGCGCCGGTACTCCTGCCGCGCGAACACCCGGTCCAGCTTGCGCTGGCTCCCCTGCGAGAGGTCCGCCCCGTTCCCGTCGAAGAACATGATGTCGACGGAGTCCGGCACACCCGGAGAGGTCCGGATCATGATCCCGCCGGCGCTGCCCCGCGCGGTCTGCTGCCGGGCCACTGGCAGCGGTACGTTCTCCAGGTCCCGCACGTCGATGGCACTGGCCTGGAGCGCGGAGATGACCGCCCGCTTGAGCGCACGGGCACCACGGGAGTGGTCGCGGGCCGTGGTGACGGTGGCGCCCTTCTTGAGGGTCGTGGCGTACGCGCCGGCCAGCCGCACCGCCAGTTCGGGTGTGATCTCGACGTTCAGGATTCCGGTGACACCGCGGGCGCCGAACAGGTGCGCCTGGCCCCTGGACTCCCAGATGACCGAGGTGTTGACGAAGGCACCGGCCTCGATCGTCTTGAACGGGTAGACCCGTACGTTGCCCTGCACGATCGATTCTTCACCGATCAGGCACTCGTCACCGATGACCGCGCCGTCCTCGATCCGGGCGGCACGCATGATGTCCGTGTTCTTGCCGACGACACAGCCCCGCAGATTGCTGTGCTGGCCGACGTAGACGTTGTCGTGCACGACGGCCTTGTGCAGGAAGGCGCCGCTCTTCACGACCACGTTGGAGCCGACGACGGTGTGCTCGCGGATTTCCGCACCCGCCTCGACCTTGGCGTAGTCGCCGATGTAGAGCGGTCCCCTGAGCACGGCGTCCGGGTGCACCTCGGCGCCTTCGGCCACCCACACGCCCGGGGAGATCTCGAATCCGTCGATCTCGACGTCGACCTCGCCCTCGAGGACGTCGGCCTGCGCCTTCACATACGACTCGTGGGTACCGACGTCCTCCCAGTAGCCCTCGGCGACGTAGCCGTATACCGGCTTGCCCTCCTTCATCAGCTGCGGGAAGACATCACCTGACCAGTCCACGGGCACGTCCGGCTCGACGTAGTCGAAGACCTCGGGCTCCATCACGTAGATGCCCGTGTTCACGGTGTCGGAGAAAACCTGTCCCCAGGTCGGCTTCTCGAGGAAGCGCTCGACCTTGCCTTCCTCGTCGACGATGGTGATGCCGAACTCCAGCGGATTGGGCACGCGCGTCAGGCAGACGGTGACCAGCGCGCCCTTTTCCTTGTGGAAATTGATCAGCTCGGTGAGGTCGAAGTCGGTCAGGGCATCGCCGGAGATGACAAGGAAGGCATCGTCCTTCAACGCCTCCTCGGCGTTCTTGACGCTTCCGGCGGTACCGAGTGGCTTCTCCTCATTGGCATACGTGAGCTCCATTCCGAGCTCCTCGCCGTCACCGAAGTAGTTCTTGACGAGCGAAGCCAGGAACTGCACGGTGACGACGGTCTCGGTGAGCCCATGCCTTTTGAGCAGCCGTAGCACGTGCTCCATGATCGGGCGGTTCGCCACGGGCAGGAGCGGCTTGGGCATGCTCGAGGTCATGGGGCGAAGGCGAGTGCCTTCACCACCGGCCATCACGACGGCCTTCATGTCGGAAGCGTCCTCCTCTAAGAGACGACGGTCCAGCCGACTTCACCCGTCCAGATTGTCCCGCACTTTTCCGTCGCGGGCCATCGCAAGCCACTACGTCCGGACAATCGACCAGTTCAGTCGGCCATGGCGTCCGCACGAACCAGCCGGCGGACTTGGACCACGTAGAGCACTCCTGCCCACCAATAGAGGGTTGTACCCCATCCTGCGAACGCCCATCCGAAAACAGCGGCCAGTGACGCGATCCATCCGTGTCCGTCACTGAGCAACAACAAGGGGAAGGCATACATCAGGTTGAAGGTCGCCGCCTTCCCCAGGAAGTTCACCTGCGGTGGCGGGTAGCCGTGCCGCCTGAGGATGCCCACCATCACCAGGAGAACCAGCTCTCGTGCCAAGAGTACTGCGGTCAGCCAGAGCGGCAGGATCTCGCGCCAGGTGAGTCCGAGCAGCGTGGACAGGACGTAGAGGCGGTCCGCGGCCGGATCGAGGAGCCGGCCGAGGCTGCTGATCTGGTTCCAGCGCCGCGCGAGCTTGCCGTCCAGATAGTCACTGATCCCGCTCAGGGCCAGCACGAGCAGCGCCCAGCCGTCACTCTTGGGCCCCCCGAACTCCGGCCGGAGAATCAGCCACAGGAACACGGGTACGCCGACGAGCCGGGCCATGCTGAGGATGTTCGGGATGGTGAGGACCCGGTCTGTCTGGACGCGGGTCTCCTGGACCTCCACCCGGGGGCCTCCTGTGGGAAACGAATCGACGATGCCCCCTGACCCTACCTCAACGCAAAAAAGCTCTGGCCCCTGGGCTGATGCCCAAGAGCCAGAGCTCTAAAAGGAGTTCGGCGGTGTCCTACTCTCCCACAGGGTCCCCCCTGCAGTACCATCGGCGCTGTGAGGCTTAGCTTCCGGGTTCGGAATGTAACCGGGCGTTT